>DATIPJ010001055.1:0-1510 GCA_035472155.1 Kofleriaceae bacterium | reverse complement strand
ATCCGTCCGAACGCCCGTCGGAAATGACCGAGGCGATGATCGAGAAGATGCGGGCCATCGGCCTGCGCCTCGATCGCGCGGGAACGTTCTGGCACGAGGGCACCGCGGTGACGCATCCGCGGCTGCGCCAGGCGCTGCTGCGCTGGCTCGATGTGCGCGACGACGGGCGCGACATCGTGCGGCTCGACGAGAAGCGCTACGCCTACGTGGAGATCGACGATGCGCACCTGCGCGCGCGCTCGGCGCACTGGGACGGCGACCGCTGCTTCGTCCTGTGGGACGACGACCGCGAGACCGAGCTCGACTATGGCTCGCTGCGCCAGGCCGAGGACCATGCGCTGTACGCGGCGGTGCGCGGCCGGCTGCGCGGGCGGATCGCCGCGCCCGCGTACCACACGATCGCCGAGCGGATCGTCGAGGCGCCCGGCGGCTTCGCGCTCGAGGCCGCCCGCCAGCGCTGGCCGATCGCGAACGCGGCGTAGGCGTCAGGGCGTGGCGTCGATGACCGCGACGATCTCGTCGTCGTCGAGCACGCGGTTGCCGCGCTTGGCGGCGGCGAGCACCGCGGCGACCCGCTCCTTGGTCGGCTCGTAGCCGCGCTTCTTGAGCCAGTACACCACGTTCGATTCGCCCGAGTAGTG
This sequence comes from Kofleriaceae bacterium, assembly GCA_035472155.1. Lineage (GTDB taxonomy): Bacteria > Myxococcota_A > Polyangia > Haliangiales > Haliangiaceae > JABFXX01. The sequence continues at coordinate 869 of DATIPJ010001055.1, read as the reverse complement.
CCCGATCTCGATCGACTGCTCCTTGCCGAACATGCCGGCCGGCACGCCGGAGTAGATGCGGTCGGCGAGCCAGGCGTCGCCCTTGCGCTCGGCCTTGATGATCGCCGCGGCGTGCACGCCGGTCGCCGTGCGGAAGGCGTCGCTGCCGGCGAGCGGATACTGCGGGTGGATCGCGACGTGGGTCGCGCGCGAGGCGACGTGGCACCACTCGACGAGCTTGCTCAGATCGTGGTCGGGCAGCTCGCCGAGCAGCTTCATGTTGAGCAGGATCTGGTCGAGCGCGGCGTTGCCGACTCGCTCCCCGATCCCGAGCGCCGTGCCGTGGATGCGGTCGGCGCCGTACTCGATCGCGAACACCGAGTTGACCACGCCCAGGCCGCGGTCGTTGTGGCCGTGCCAGTCGATGCCGACGTCGGGCGCGCCGATGCCCTCGAGCACGTTGCGCGTGAACTTGAGGAGGTTGCGGATGCCGTCGGGCGTCGCGTGGCCGACGGTGTCGCAGATCGTCAGGCGGTGGGCGCCGTGCTCGACGGCATTGGTGAACAGCCGGGTGAGCACGTTGGGCCGCGAGCGCGTGGTGTCCTCGGTGACGTAGGAGACCGGCAGGTTGTAGCGCCGGCCGAGGTCGATCGCGTCGGCCGACAGGTGCATCAGCCGCGGCAGGTCCCAGTCCTCGGCGTACTGGCGGATCGGCGACGACCCGATGAAGCACATGATCTCGATCTCGATGCCGACCTTCTGCGAGATGTCGACCACCGCCTGGACATCGTTGAGGTGCGTGCGCGCGGCGCAGCACGGCTTGACGCGCAGCCGGTGGTCCTTCATGAAGCGCGCGATCGTGGTGCAATCGTCGATCGCGCGCTTGCCGG
>DATIPJ010001054.1:0-4498 GCA_035472155.1 Kofleriaceae bacterium | reverse complement strand
CTGCGCCAGCTCGCCGAGACCATTGGACGCCTTCTCGAGGAGCGCAGATGACCCGAACACCGCGCGTGCTCGTGATCGACGACGACCCCGCCGCACTTCAGACCACCCGGGCCCAGCTCATGCCCGAGAGCTACGACGTCACGCTCGCGTCGAGCGGTGTCGCGGCGCTCGACCACCTCGCCCGCGAGCCAGGCGATCTGGTGATCTGTGATCTCATGATGCCGGGCCTCGACGGCTACGAGGTGTCGCGCGCATTCAAGGCGCACGCCGAGTGGCGCTACGTGCCGATCATCCTGCTCACCGCGCTCGACAGCCACGACGCGATCGTGCGCGGGCTCGAGGCCGGCGCCGACGAGCTGGTCACCAAGCCGACCGAGGGCGCCGTGCTGCGCGCCCGGGCGCGCTCGATGCTGCGCGTGCGCCACACCTACAAGCTGCTGCGCGCTGCGGCCGCGGGGCCCGACGAGCGGCGCGCCGATCTGATGGCGCGCGCCCGGCTGACCGATCGCGAGCGCGAGGTGCTCGAGCTCTTGCTGCTCGGCCGCACGCACGAGGACATCGCCGACGTGCTCGGCATCAGCGAGCGGACGTCGAAGTTCCACCAGGCGAACCTGCTGGCCAAGCTCGGCGCCGAGTCGCGCCTCGATCTACTGCGCCTGTTCCTGTGAGCCGTCGAGCCAGCGCTCGAACGCGATGAGCAGCGCCGGGTCGACGCCGCCGCGCCCGGCGTCGCGGCCCAGGATCGAGATCGCCTGCTCGAGCGCGGTCTGCTCGGGCGGCGTGAGGCCCAGATAGGCGCCGAAGTCCTGGCACGCGCGCGACAGGCGGATCGCGCCGTCGCTGCGGCCGCGCTCGCAGATCTCGACGAAGCGGCGCACCGCGGCGAGGATCGGCTGCGGCGGCAGGTCGCGCTGCCAGGCCCGGCGCAGCCGCGCGAACGAGCGCAGGCGATACGCCAGGACCAGCCGGTGGATCGGTTTCTCGAGGAAATCGTCGCAGCCGGCGGCGAACGCGCGGCGGCGCGCCTCGGGCCCGTCGAGCGAGCCGGTGAGGATCACCGCGACCCCGGCGGTCACGGGCTCGGTCTTGAGCGCCAGGCAAAGCTCGTAGCCGCACGACGCGCGCTGCTGGACGTCGAGCACCACGGCGTCGGGCTGGTAGCGGATGACCTCGGGGACCAAGCGATCGCCCGATTCGAGCACGCGCAGGTGGAACGCGTGCGCCGCGACGACCGAGGCCACGACCGCGAGATCCGCCGGATCGCTGTGCACGACCAGCACGCGGACGTCGGGCTGTGGGAGCGGGTGCGCCATCACGAGCCCTCCCCGGCGAGGTGGTTGGCGATCACCGCCGCGACACCGCGGCGATCGCTCGACGACACGGCATAGAGCAGCGCGCCGCGCCACCACACCGCGACGGTCTCGCCGCCCGCGGTCGACGCGAGGGTGAACGACGGCGTCGCTCCGATCTCGCGGGTCGCGGCCAGCAGCGACAGCGCCCAGCGACCGAGCGCCCACAGATCCTGCACGGTGAGGTCGCCGAACGACGCCAGCGGCACGACATCGGGCTGCGGGTCGACGCAGAATGCGCCGCCGTGGGTGTCGGGCGCGTCGAACCGGGCGAGCTCGAGCCGCGCGGTGTGCTGCAGGTCGGGGACGTACAGCGAGACCACGTCGAGCAGCACGTCGACCGGCCGGAACGTGAACCTGGGCGAGTAGCCGTTGCCGCCGCGCGAGATCCAGCTGGTGAGCTCCTCCTCGTCACTGCACAGCGCGATCAGCGATTCCGCCGAGTGGCGGCGCAGCGCGGTCTCGAGCTCGCCCGCAGTGATCCAGCCTTCCTCGACGAGCGTCTGGCCGAGCAGCCGGCCCTCGGCGCGGCAGCGCTCGTAGATCCGGTCGAGGTCGACCCCGCGGTCGACGGCGAACTCCTGGAGCAAGTCGCGCAAGCGCTGCTGCATGCCGGGGGCGGCGGCCCAGCAGATCCGGCCCTTCTCGACGAGGATGCCTCCGTTGCGCGGCGCGCTGCCGAACGAGAGCAGCCCCGAATCCGAGGGCGCGATGTCCTCGACGCGAACCAGCGCGTCGATCAGCCGGGACCACGCCTGCGCTTCCATCACAGCCCCCAGGCTGACAGATCGATCTCCTCCTCGAGATCGAGCATCGCGAGGCGCGCGGCGGTGAGCACGAAGCCCACGGTGTGGTCGCGCGTGCACGCGACCGCGAGCGCCAGGCGCGGATCGCGGCGGCCGCCCTGGATCACGACGAGCTGATCGTCGATCACGAACAGGTACTCGAGGAACGGCTGCTGCGGCCACCTGGCGATCGCACCGAGCGCAGGGAGCACGCGCTCATGAAAGCACCGGGTCGCGGCGCGGATCAGCGGCTCGAGATCGAGCGCGCTCTCGCCGCCGATCCGGGACAGCAGGATCCCGTCGGGGAGCAGCACCAGCGCACCGCGCAACATCCCCGGGATGCGCTCGCACGCCCGGGCCACAGACTCGTCAAGCTTCATCGCCGCTCCGCCCGCCCGACGGGTGCGGGCATGAGACCTACATAGATGGGGCGCTCGAGCTCGGCGCCGATCGTATCGAGCGTGACCGGCAGCGACGGCGCCGCCTGCGCACACGCCGCCGATGCTTCCCCGAGCATGCGCTCGGCGAGCGCCGGCGCGACCCCGGTGAGCTGGCGCAGCGACGCCTCGCGGCGCACGATCTGCCACAGCCGCCAGCGGCCGTCGCCGGTCTCGGCGAGCACGATGCAGCGACGGCGCGACAGCACCGACTGCGCCGCGGCGTGCTGGCGCGCCCAGTCGATCAGCACGGCGCGCGCGTCGTCGAGATCGACGAACACCGCGCCCGCGCCCGAGTGCACGATCCAGCCGCTGTTGGCGGCCGCATGGCAATCACCGGCCGGGCCGACGTCGACCGGCGAGCCGGCCGGGGGCGCGGCGTCGCGCAACAAGATCCGGCCCTCGATCGGCGGCCACACGAAGCCGCACGGCGCGTCGTGCGATGGCGGCCGGGTACCGGCGCGCTCGCCGGGCGACGCACCGGCGCGGTCGGCGTCGACGTCGAGCCGGCGCAGCAGATCGTACAGCTCCACACCCTCGGCGCCGAACCCGGCGCGCGGCCTCGACGCGGCGCGCACCGGGTCGAACCGGTGCAGATCGCGCACGCGGTCGAGCGCAAGCCGCACGGCGAACACGAATGCCTCGCGCACGCCGGTGCCGTCGGGTGCGCTCGACTCGACGACGGCCGTGCGCGCATTCGCCGCTCGCGCGCGGATCTCGTCGAGCGGGACCGCGTCGGCGCAGTCCCGCTTGTTGGCCTGGAACACCAGGCCGACCGGCGGCCCCTGGCGCGCGTCGAGATCGGCGCGCAGGTCGGCGAGCCGGGCGACCGTCTCGGGCCATGCGCTCGCGGTGGTGTCACCGACGAACACCACGACATCGGCGCGCTCGAGGAAGTGGGCGCGACGCCGCACCCAGCGCTTCTGGCCGGGTACGCTGACGATCTGGCAGCGGATCGGCGAGCCTTCGAAGCGCCCGCCGACGTGCTCGAGCCAGTCAAAGTGGACGGTGCGACCGTCGCGCTCCTCGGGGGTGTAGACCTCGCGGCCGAACCCGCGGGCCAGGGCGCGCACCGTGGTGGTCTTTCCCGCCTCGGGGGGCCCGTCATAGACGACGCTGATCACGACAGCTTGATCGGAGTGATCGACGTCTTGCACGGCGTTTCTACTCGGGATCGGGATCGGGATCAGACGAACGACGCAGCGTGCTTGACGACCGCATTGCGCACGATCGCCAGATTGGTCGACGCGCGATCGGCCGCCAGGTACACGAACGAGGTCGGTGACACGAGCTTGATCAGGTGGATCTGATCGCCGAGCGTGATCAGCATGTCCTCGAGCCCGGTGCGCAGGTTGAGGGCCTTCATGATCTTCAACTTCTGCTTCACCATCTCGCTGTTGTAGGCACTGGCGGCGGTGAGGTCGAAGTCGCCGCGGCTCGTGCGCGCGTCCAGCGTCATGCCGGACTCGAGATCGACGAGGGAGGCTGCGATGAAGCCGGGGATGTCGCCGGCGACGCGCTCGAACACGTCCTGGATCTGCTTCTCGGAAGGCATCGGGTGCTCCTTGTTTCCGGGATCAGCGATCAGCTGATCACCAGCTCCTTCTCGATCGAGCGGAGCTGGTGGCGAGCCATGGCGAGGTTCGCCTTGGACTTGTCGAGCACCAGGTAGATGAACAGCGCGTCGTTCGACGCGAGCGGCCGGATCACGTGATAGTGCTTGCCGAGGGTGATCAGCATGTCCTCGATGGCGTCGTGAAGGTTCAGCGCCTTCATCGTCTTGCGCTTGGCGCGCACCACCTCGGTATTCCCCGCAGCCGCGACCTCGAGATCGACGGCAGCACCGCCGGTCGACCCGAGGGTCATGCCGCTGTTGCTATCGACGATGCAGGCTCCGAGACAGCCATCGATCTCGAGGAGCTTCGGA
>DATIPJ010001053.1:0-4096 GCA_035472155.1 Kofleriaceae bacterium | reverse complement strand
CGCCAGGTGTGGACGACGATGACCGAGATCATCGCGAGGATCGGCTCGCCGAGCCACATCGGTTTGTCGAACGGCTTGACCAGGTGGAGCCAGATCAGGACCCAGTTGATGACGCTGTAGATCGAATCGAGGATCCACTTCCAGCCGATGGCGCCCAGCGAGATCGGGGCGACCCAGGGCAGGAGGATCAGGAAGCGCACGAAGCCGCGGCCGCGGAACTTGTCCTTGAGCGCGAGGGCCAGCGCCGTGGAGCCGATGAGGACGAGGATCTGCGACGAGATCGTGAAGATGAAGGAGTTCTTGAGCGCCGTGCGAAAGCCGGGGCTCTCGAGGATGCTCTTGAAGTTCTCGAAGCCGACGAACTCGTCGCCGCCCGAGCCGATGCGCGCGTCGCTGAACGCGTAGAAGAAGGCCATGCCGAACGGCACGCCGACGAGGAGCAGGACGTAGAGCACGGCGGGCAGGAACATCGCGATGCCCAGGCCGATGCCGGTCGAGCGCTTGCCGCGCCGGCGGCCGGGATTCGCCGGACCGAGCAGGTTGCCGCGCGGAGCTGGCGCGCCGGCCTCTGCCGCGCTCGCGCCCTCGCCGCCGGTCACGGCCACGCCAGGGCCCTCGCCGGCGCGCGCTTCTCGGTCGCCTTGTCGAAGAACCGCAGGTGCGGCTCGGCGACGGCGAAGTCCATCGACGCGCCGATGGTGAGCTCGGCGTTGGGCAGGCGGGAGATCACGGTCTTGTCGGGCGCGCGGTCGCCCTCGGGCTTGCCGTAGACGATCCATTCCGAGCCGAGGTACTCGACGTTCAAGATCTTCATCTTGAGCTTGATCGACGAGCTGGGCGCCGCGGTGGCCGGGACGAGGTGCTCGGGGCGGAAGCCGACGATGACGTCGTCGCGCTCGAGCAGGTTCATCGGGGGCGAGCCGAGGAAGGTCGCGACGAAGGTATCGGCCGGGTCGTCGTAGACCTGCTTGGGCGTGCCGATCTGGCGAACGACGCCCTTGTGGAGCACGACGACGCGGTCGCCCATGGCCATGGCCTCGACCTGGTCGTGGGTGACGTAGATCGTCGTGGTCCCGACGCGGCGGTGGAACTGCTCGAGCTCGGCGCGCGCGGAGGCGCGCAGCTTGGCGTCGAGGTTGGACAGCGGCTCGTCGAGCAAGAAGACACTGGGCTCGCGCACGATGGCGCGCGCGACCGCCACGCGCTGGCGCTCGCCGCCAGACAGCTCGCGCGGCTTGCGCTCCAGCAAGTGGCCGATGCTGAGCAGCCCGGCCGCCCACTCGACCTTCTTGCGGTGCTGCTCCTTGGGCACGCCCTGCGCCTTGAGCGGGAACGCGATGTTCTTGTAGACGCTCAGGTGCGGATAGAGCGCGTAGCTCTGGAACACCATCGCGATCCGGCGTTCGCGCGGCGTGAGGTCATTGACCACCTCCCCGCCGATGAGGATATCGCCCGAGGTCGGAACCTCGAGCCCGGCGATCATCCGCAGGAGCGTGGTCTTGCCCGAGCCCGAGGGACCGAGGAAGACCAGGAACTCGCCTTCCTCGGTCACGAGGTCGACGTCATTCACCGCTCCGAGGGTTCCTGCCTTGAAGACCTTGGTGACAGCTCGGGTCTCGACAATGGCCATGGCTATTTATATCGATATTTCTGCGAGCTACTTCCAGCGGGCGAAGATTCGCTTGTACTCGGACTCCATCGCCTTGGCGCCGTCTTCCGGGCTGGCGTCGCCGCGCGCGACCTTGGCGAACCAGGTCGGCAGGACGAACGTGCGGAAGGCCTCGTCGATCCCGGCGCTCGCATAGCCCGGGTAACCGACGTTGGTCGACCAGGAGAGCACGTCGGATAGCACCGAGTACTTGTCGGGCGGATCGACCGTGGAGTCGTGGGCGATCGCCTTCTGGAGATCGGGCACCGTCTTCTCGTAGCACGGGAAGTTGTAGAACCGCCCGGCGTCGAAGCCGTCGTGGAAGCTGTCGATGTAGTCGATCAGGAACTGCTGCGCGCCCTCCTTGTTCTCGGAGAACGTCCAGGTGACGTAGCAGTCCATGACGTGCTCGGCCGCGATCCGGCGGACCGGCCCCTTGAGCGCCTTGGAAATACCGATCTTGCTCGCGATCGGATTCTTGTCTTTTTCCGCCGTGCGGGTCACCGAGATCGCGTTCTGGACGAACGACACCTGACCGGCGAGCATCGCGCGGTTATTCGACGACGGATCCCAGGTGAAGACCTCGGCGGTCTGCGACTCGCTGAACAGCGCCTTGGTGAACTTCAGCGCGTCGATCGTCTGCTTGGAGTTGATGACGACCTTGCCGGCCTCGTCCTGCTCGGCGCCGCCGAACGACCACAGGAGCGCGCGCAGCGCCATGCTGGTGTCGAGCTCCTGCGAGAGCCCGAGTCCGCACGGGTGACCGTTCTTGTCGCGGATCTTCTTGGCGCCGACGCGCAGGTCGTCCCAGGTGTCGGGGCCCTTGGGATAGCCGGCCTCGGCCCACCAGTCTTTGTGGTAGTTGCCGGGGTCGGGAACATAGGAGTCCGAGAACGCGAAATAGCGCTTCGTCTTGGGGTTGAACGTCGACTTGTGCGCGAGGTCGATCATCTTCCCGTGCTTCTTCTCGACCTCCTGGACGACATGCGTCATGTCGATCGTCTGCTGCTCGAACGCCGCCGGCGGCGACAGGAACATGAAGAGATCATGGCCCTTTTTCGCCGAGACTTCGGCAGCGGCGCGGGTGTTCAGCTCGGTATTGACGATGTGATCGACGATCACCTCGGTGTCGTGCTTCTCACCCCACTTCTTGACGAACACTTCGTCGAACCACTTGTCGTAGGCCGGAACGAAGTGTTTCCACTGCATGATCTTGAGCGTCTTCTTGTCCGCGGCGCGCGCCTTCTTCGACGTGTAGATGAGCGGGCCCGCGAGGGCCGCCGCGCCGACGGATTTGATGAGCTCTCTGCGCCGGAGACCTCGCCGAAGACCAGGATCGTCACCAGGATCGTCGTCACTCATGGAGTACTCCTCGTCGATGTCGTCGGGGCTATCCTACGACCGCGACCCAAAAGGTCAAAGGGCAAGGTCATGGGAATCCGACCCGCCGGACCCAAGTCGAGCCGCGAGGGGCGCAATTCGAGCCAGATGCCGGCCGATCGGCGGGCCGCAGCAACGAAAAACGGTGGCACTGCGCGGCGGCGCTCGCGGCCTGGCGCGTGCACGGATGACGCGCCGAGGAGGCTCACGATGAAGACTGCTGCTTGTGTTGCCACGCTACTGCTCTCATTCTTTGCGTCGAGCTCGGCGCGCACCGACGACTGGACCCTGGACAGCGACGCAGCGCAGCCGATGGGCGCCGAGTGGGACTCGTCGGGCTGGAAGCTGCTCGGCGAGCGGTCGGTCAACGGCCGCTACGACCATGACACGATCAGCGTCGGCTCCTACAAGGGCCGGTTCGAGAAGCTGTCGATGGTGGTGCTCGGTAGCGACCTCGAGCTGCTCGATTTCGAGGTGCGATTCGTGTCGGGTCGGCCGTATCGTCCGGCGACGCGCCATCACTTCCGGGAAGGCTCGCGCAGCCGGATCTTCGACCTGCCGGGCAGCGACCGCGCGATCCGATCGATCGAGCTGCGCTACAAGAACGTGCCCGGCGGCGGCAATGCCAAGGTGCAGATCTGGGCCCGATGATCGGCGATCGCGATCCGATGATCATTCGTAGGTGATATCGACGGTGTCGGTGGCCTGGCCGCGCGCGACGACAACGCGGTGCGTCCCGGGGCGCGGGATCCAGCGGTCGGCGGGCTCGCCGTCGATCGTCCACCGCAGATCGGGCGCGGCGGGCGTGGCGGTGAGCAGCGGGCGCTGCACCTCGGGCGGCCGGTGCGGCTCGAGCACGAAGTGCGCGCCGGCGATCGGGCTGGCGATCGCGACCGCACCCTCGTCGGGGGCACACACCGGCGGGGCGGGCCGGCCGTAGAACTTGGTCCAGCCGCGCACGGCGGCGGGGTACACCACCGACGGCACGCCGCACACGAGCTGGTGCCAGTCGCAGGTCTCGGTCGGCACGTGGCCGGCGAGGAACAGCTCGGGCTTGTGGTGCTCGCA
>DATIPJ010001052.1:0-6443 GCA_035472155.1 Kofleriaceae bacterium | reverse complement strand
CGAGGTGGATCGATAGGAACGCATCAGGGGACCAAACGCCGGCCGCGTCGCAAGCATTGCAGGGACTGCATACATATCAGCGACCGAGCCCTCGTACATCTTATCGAGCAACCCGGCGTACTTCTTCTCGACGACTTTGCGCTTGACCTTGAGGCTCGGAGTCAGCTCGCCGTCCTCGACCGAGAGATCGCGCGGCAGGATCGCGAACTGCTTGACCGTCTCGTACTTGGCCAGGGTCTTGTTGACCTGATCGAAGTACGGGGAGAGCAGCTTCTTGACCTCGTCGGTCTTGACCACCTCGCCGTAGGGCTTGCCGTTCATGCCGTTGCCCTTGGCCCACTGCATCGTGGTCTCCTCGTCGAGGGTGACCAGGGCGGTGACGAAGTTGCGCTTGTCGCCGTGGACGATGACCTGGCTGATGTAGGGGCAGTGCGCCTTGAGCTTGCCCTCGATCGCCTGGGGCGCGATGTACTTGCCGCCCGAGGTCTTGATCATGTCCTTCTTGCGATCGGTGATCCGCAGGACGCCGTCGCCGTCGAGCTCGCCGATGTCGCCGGTGCGCAGCCAGCCATCGGCGGTCAGCGCCTCGGCGGTCTGGTCCGGCAGGTTGTGGTATCCGTTCATCACGCCGGGCGAGCGGAGCAGGATCTCGCCGTCCTCGGGCGCGAGCTTGACCTCGGTGCCGGGCACCGGGATCCCGACGCTGCCGAACGCGAACCGGGTCGGCCGGTTGACGAAGCTCGCGGCCGAGGTCTCGGTGAGGCCGTACCCCTCGAGGATGAGGATGCCGCACGCGTGGAAGAACTCGGCGATCTCGCGCGACAGCGGCGCCGAGCCCGAGATGAAGTACCGCACGCGGCCGCCGAACGTGGTCTTGATCTTCGAGAACACGAGGCGCTCGGCGAGCTTGAGCTTGACCGCGAGCAGGCCGCCCGGCTGCTTGCCCTGCTGGCGCAGGGCCGAGCCCTGCTTGCCGACGGAGACCGCCCACTGGAAGATCTTCTGCTTGATCGGGCTTCCCTGCTTCGCGCCCTCGAGGATCTTGTTGTAGACCTTCTCGAAGATCCGCGGCACCGCGGCCATGATCGTGGGCCGGACAACGGCGAGGTTGGGCACGAGCTTGGGGATGCGGCCGTCGACGGCGGTGACCGAGCCCGAGGCGATGTGGCCCGCCATGAGGACCTTGCCGAACGAGTGCGACATCGGCAGCCAGAGATACTGGACGTCGTCGGCGCCCCACAGTCGCGTGGCCTCGATGGCATCGGCGCAGTACGCCCAGCACTCGTGGAGCAGCCGCACGCCCTTGGGCTTGCCGGTCGTGCCCGAGGTGTAGATCAGCGTGGCGAGATGCTCGCCCTTGGTGCCCGCGACCACGTCGTCGACCGCGCGCGGGTCCTTGGCCAGGTGCGCTGCGCCGGCGGCCTCGAGCTCGGGCAGGGTCATCACCCAGCCGCCGAGGCGGTCCGTCGGTGCGCCGTCGATCAGGACGACCTTGGCGAGCTTGGGCAGCTCGGCGCGGTGGTCGACGAGCTTCTTGAGCTGGCTGTCGTCTTCGACGATCGCGTACCGGGTCTCGGAGTCGGCGAGGATGTACGCGGACTCCTCGGCGGTGCTCGACGGATAGACCGTGGTGGTCGCGCCGCCGCCAGCCATGATGCCGAGGTCGGCGAGCAGCCACTCGACGCGGGTGTTGCACAGGATGCCGACGCGATCCTCGCGGTCGAGGCCGAGCGAGAGGAGCCCTGCCGCGATCGCCTTGATGCGCTCGCCGGTCTGGCGCCAGGTCATCGAGCGCCACTGGTCGCCGACCGGATAGCGATAGGCTTCGCGATCCGGAGTATCGAGCACGCGACGCGCGAGCAGCTGCGCGATCGAGGTGGTCTTGCGGGTGAGGCGATCGGGGGGTTGCAGCGCCTGGGGCGTCGGCTCGGCCATGCGCGACCATCATGCCAACTTGCGTCGCTGCTTGCACTGGCACTTGCGCCTGCACTGCGGGATTTCCGCCGTGCGGCGTACACGGCGCGCGCGGTGAGGTTGGCGGCTCGCGCTTCGAGGGTAGGCTCTTTCGCGTGGCGGATGCCCGGGACTGGCTCGAAGCGCTCGGCCGCGCGTGGCGCGCGGAGCGGATGGCGGTGCGCGCCAAGATCGCGCTCGAGCGCTCGGGGCGCAGCCTCGACGAGCGGGTCGCGCTCGGCCTCGCGATCGACCGGCTGCGCGTGATCGACGAGCAGTCGGCGCCGGGCGACCGCGTGCGGGTGTGCGTCGCGGTGCCCGAGACGGTGGACCTCGATAACCTGCGGCTCACCCCCGGCGACCCGATCCGGATGTGGGCCGAGCAACCCGACGAGCCGGGCGCGGTGCGCGGCGTGTACGAGCGGCGCGAGGACCAGACGCTGTGGCTGATGCTCGACCGCACGCTCGACGAGGTCGACCGCGAGTACGCGATCGACCCCGAGGCGCCGGAGGTCGCGTTCGACCGCGGGGACCAGGCGATCGCGCGCGCCAAGGCCGCGCTGGCGACCTCGGACCTGGCGCGGATCCGCGACGTGGCGGCGCTGGTCAAGCCGCCGCGGCCGGTGGCGCCGGTCCGCTGGACGCCGCTCGACGATGCGCTCGACGACCGCCAGCGCGCCGCGGTCGATGCTGCGCTGCGCGCCGGGGACATCGCGCTGATCCATGGGCCGCCCGGCACCGGCAAGACGCGTACGCTGGTCGAGGTGATCCGGCAGCGGGTCGCGCGCGGCGAGCGCGTGCTGTGCGCGGCGCCGTCGAACACCGCGGTCGATAACCTCGGCCACCGGATGACGCTCGCCGAGACCGCGCTGCGCGCCGTGCGGCTCGGCCATCCCGCGCGGGTCAGCCCGGCGCTGGCCGCGCTCACGCTCGACGCGCAGGTCGACGCCGACGGAGCGACCGGGCTCGCGCGCGAGTGGCGCGACCGCGCCCGCCAGCTGCGCAAGACGGCGATGGGCAAGCGCGGCGCCGAAGCGAAGCAGCGCTGGGCCGAGGCCCGCGCGCTCGATCGCGACGCCGCGCGCGAGATCGCCAATGCCGAGCGGGCGATCGTCGAGCGCGCCGACGTGGTGCTCGCGACCTGCGCCGGCTGCGACCACTATCTCCTCGGCCAGGGCCATGAATCGACGATGTTCGACTGCGTGGTGATCGACGAGGCGACGCAGGCCGCCGATCCGATGCTGCTGATCGCCTTGTCGCGCGCCAGGGTCGCCGTGCTCGCCGGCGATCCGCAACAGCTCGGGCCGGTGGTCACCGGCGGCCCCGACGCCGAGGCGACGCTGGGCTCGACGATCTTCGAGCGGCTCGCGCGGTCGATCGAGCCCGCGCAGGCCGAGGGTGCGGGCGCGGTCATGCTCGAGCAGCAGCACCGCATGCACGCGCAGATCATGGCGTTCCCGTCGCGCACGATGTACCAGGAGCGGCTGCGCGCTGCCCCCGCGGTCGCGGCCCACACGCTCGAGGAGCTCGCCGTGGCGCCCGATCCACTGCGCGCGCGGCCGCTGTGGCTCGTCGACACGGCGGGCAAGGACTGGTCCGAGCAGCGGACGCTGGGCCGCCTGCGCGACTTCCCCGACTACGAGCCCGGGACCTCGTACACCAACATCCCGGTCATCCGGTTCGACCCGAGCACGTTCAACCCGGCCAACGCCGAGCGGGTCGCCGCCGAAGCCCGCCGCCTGCTCTCGCGCGGCCTACCGCCGACCGAGATCGCGATCATCGCCGCGTACTCGGCCCAGGCGCGCCGGCTGCGCGAGCTGCTGCGCGCCGAGCGCACCTCCGGGCTCGAGATCGGCACCGTCGATGGTTTCCAGGGCCGCGAGAAGGAGGCGGTCATCGTCGACCTCGTGCGCTCCAACGAGCACGGCGAGATCGGCTTCCTCGCCGACACGCGGCGGATGAACGTCGCGCTGACCCGCGCGCGCCGCTTCCTGCTCGTGGTCGCAGACTCTGCAACGCTGGGCGCGCACCCGTACTACGCGGCGTTCCTGTCGTACGTCGACGAGATCGACGCGCACGGCAGCGCGTGGAGCGACGACGCCCCGGCGCTCGATTGACGAATCGCGCGCGTGTGGGAGACCTTTTCTCGTGAAGCCCGTGCGCATCCTCGTCGCTCTGCCTCTCGGTGTTGGCCTCCTCGCCGGCCTGCTCGCGGTCGGTTGTGAGAAGCCCAATGATCTGCCTCGTCTGCAGGACGAGGCGGTGGCGACCGCGAAGATCCTCCAGCACCGCCTCGACGAGCTCTCGCACCGCGCCGCCGCGATCGGCCCGCGGGTCGCTCAACTCCCGAGCGACCTGCCCGACGCCGCGCACGCTCGCCGGCTCCACCAGCAGGCGCTGACGACGATCGAGGAGCGCCAGCGCGACCTCCAGCAGCTCCCGCGCGGCATCCAGGCCGGCATGAAGGCCGGCAGCCCCGAGGACCTCATGCGGCTCATCGACCGCACCCGCGAGGTCCAGGAGCGCAGCGCCACCGAGGCCTCCGCCGAGCTGTCGGCCGTCGAGAGCTGGGTCGCGCTCGCCGAGCAGCGGCAGAGCGCCCCGGCACCTGGGGCTGCGCCATCCTCGCACGAAGCCGACGATCGCCCGCAAGGTTCGCAGGCGCCCGCCCAGTAACTCGCGCTATTCTGCCGGGCATGAAGATTCCGGCCGAGCCGAAGGTCATCCTCCGCAGCTGCCGCGACTACGACCCCGAGCGGATCCGCACCATCATCCGCGAAGGGCTGGAGGAGCTCGGGCTGAAACCCTCGGGACGCACGCTGGTCAAGCCCAACCTCGTCGCGTCCGGACCGATGTTCCCGTATGCGTACACGCGTCCAGAGTTCGGCGAGGGCGTGCTGCGCGCGCTGCGCGACGTCGGCGGCTCGGCGATGACCGAGCTCGCGGCGGGTGAGCGCTGCGGCATCACCGTGCCGACGCGCGTGGCGTTCCGCGAGTCGGGCTGGGACGCGATGCTGAAGAAGATCGACGTCAAGCGCTACTGCTTCGAGGAGCAGCAGCAGGTCGAGATCCCGCTCAGCCATCCGCAGCGCCTGCGCGATTACCTGTTCACCCCCGAGCCGATCGCGCGCGCGGACTTCTTTGTGAACTGCCCCAAGTTCAAGGCGCATCCGTGGACCACGGTGACGTTCTCGTGCAAGGCGTACATCGGCATCCAGGACGATCGCCACCGCCTGATCGACCACGATCACCGGCTCAACGAGAAGATCGCCGACCTGCAGCACATCATCCAGCCGCAGTTCATCGCGATCGATGCGATCACCGCCGGCGAGGGCCGCATGCTGACGCCGACGCCGTTCCCGCTCGGTATGATCATCATGGGCAACAGCCAGGTCGCGTTCGACTCGGTGTGCTGCCAGATGATCGGCGTCGAACCGGCTACGGTCGACCACATCCGGCTCTCCGCCGAGCACGGCTTCGGCACCACCGACATCTCCAACGTCAAGATCACCGGCGATCTCACGCTCGACGAGGCCAGGGCGCGCGCCAAGGGCTTCAAGGTCGGCCTCATCCGGGTCGAGAAGTACTTCGAGGGCACGCACATCACGGCGTACTCCGGGCCGCCGCCGACGCCCGAGGCCGGTGACTACTGCTGGGGCGGTTGCCCGGGCGCGATCGAGGAAGCGATCGAGATCCTGCGCGTGTTCGACAAGGAGACCGACAAGAAGATGCCGCGGCTCCACGTCGTGTTCGGCGCCTACCAGGGCGGGATCGACGCCAGGCCCGGCGAGAAGGTCGTGTTCATCGGCGACTGCGCGGCCTGGAAGGGCCTGATCAACGGCAAGCCGGTCGCGATCGAGAACCTCTACCGCGACCGCTCGACGCTCGACCCCCACACGGTCGAGGGCCAGGACGTGTTCGCCAAGCTGGCGACCGCACGCAAGAAGCTCGCCGGCGAGGTCGTCCGGCTCGAGGGCTGCCCGGTCTCGGTCGCCGAGCAGGTGCTCGCGCTGGTCCATCTCGGCGGGCTCAAGAACCCGTACTACGACCGCGACAGCATGCTGACGTTCGGCCGGGCCTACCTGGGCTGGAAGGCCCGCGTCGCGCTCAACCGCTTGCAGCGCAAGCGATACCAGCAGAACGGCGCGTTCCGCGAGCGCGGTCAGGCGGCCCCGGATCTCGGGGGCGCTCCGTGATCGGCCCGGGCTGGTTGCCGTCCCGGCCGCGGCCGATCAGCCGCGTACGTAGGAGCCTGCTGTCATACACGTTCCGTGGGCGCCGGCGCCGCCGTGGCGGAGCGCCCCACGCAGCCGCCCCGCGCATGACCGCTGACGGAACACCGCAGTGCTGCAATACTGTCGACATGCTGTTCGACAGCCTCCCTGCCGAGCTGCCCACCGCGACGCTCGTCCCGACCGCGGCCCACGACCGGCATCGCGCGATCGGCGGGCGGATCCGACAGTGGTTCGATGACCGCTGGGCCTGGATCC
>DATIPJ010001051.1:0-4903 GCA_035472155.1 Kofleriaceae bacterium | reverse complement strand
GGGTCAGAGGTGGAGCTCGACGCCCGCGTACACCGTGCGCGGTGGCAGGCGGTCGAGGTCGGCGTCGCCCGCGTCGGCGGCGTTGTCGATGCCGGCGAACGCGCCGTAGCGCTGAAGAAATCGTCTGGCGATCCGCGCGCGCAGCTCGAGGCGGCGCCTGGTCAGCGTTGCGCGCTGCGGATCCTCGGACAGATAGAACGGCCGGTGGCCGGTGACGACGGCAGCGACGAACGCCTCGAAGCCGCCTGGATCGCGCCAGCGCGCCGTCGCCGTGAAGCGCTGCGCCGGTACGCCCTCGAGCGCGCGCTCCTCGTCGAGATCGCGCGCCCGGGTCAGCGCGTAGCCGAGCTCGAGCCCCGCGCGCCCGTGGGTCGCCACCGCGTAGGCCTCGAGCCCCGCGGTGCGCGCGCGCCCGATGTTGCCGTAGCTGAAGCGCAGCGTCCCCGAGCCATCGTCGGGCTCGGTCACGGTGGTGATCAGATCGCGCAGCTGGTTGACGTACGCGCTCGCCGACAGCCACAGCCACAGCCACCGCCGTGCCTGCCACTCGACGCCCGCCTGCGCGCTGCGCGAGGTCTCGGGCTGCAGGTCCGGGTTACCGTCGACGACGTAACCCACGCCCGGGTTCGCGAAGTGCAGCAGCAGCTCCTTGAAGTCGGGCGCGCGGTAGCCCATGCCGACGCTCGCGCGCACGACCAGTCGCTCGCCGGCCTGCCAGCGCGCGGCGATCCGCGGCGTGGCATGCGCGCCGAACTGCGAGTCGAGATCGAGCCGCGCCGCGGGCACCACGGCAAGCTCGCTCGCCGCGCCGATGCGCCACTCGTCCTGCACGTACAGCGCGCCTCGCACGCGCGACCCCGGCGCCGATAGCCGATCCGAGTCGAGCGCCTCGCGCAGCAGCTCCGCGCCGACCAGCCCGCGGTGCGCGCCGAGCTGCCGCGCGAGCTGCGCCGAGCCCTCGATCAGGTTCTCGTCGGTGAGCTGGTAATCGTCGAGCGCATCCGGCTGCCGCTGGTCGTGCAGGTACTGGTCGCGATACACGCCGCCGTCGGCGGCGAGTCGCAGCGCGGTGGTGTCGTCGGCGTACTGCGCCGAGGCCTGCGCGCTCGCGGTCTCGATCAGGTTGCGGCGATCGAACATCGCGCCCGTCGCGCTGCCATCGACCCCGCGCAGGTCGCGATGCAGATAGTCGACCGCGCCGTCGAGCCGCCAGTGCTCACCGCGCTGATCGGTCACGCGGCCCCCGATCCGCCGGTCGGCGTACGCGTCCAGCGTCGTCGGCCCATCGTCGCCGGCGCCACCCCCGCCGTCACCGTCGGAGCCACGCCGGACCGCGGGCGCCTCGCGCAGCTCGCCCGCGAGCGATCCTGCCAACCCATCGCGCCCGAACGACACCCGCGCGCGAACGTCGCTGCCCAGCCGGCCATCGAGCTGGCTCAGCGCATCGAGCGCGAAACCAGCGCGCGGCCGGCGCGTGATCAGGTTGACCACGCCGCCGAGCGCATCCGCCGTACAGCGCCGAGCTCGGGCCACGGACGATCTCGATCTGCTCGAGGTCAGCGACGCTGAACCGATCGAGATCGAGGTAGCCATCGGTGCGCCCGATCTGGCGCGCGCCATCGACCAGCACGAGCGAGTAGCGCGGCCCGAGCCCCTGGATCGTGATCCCGCTCGTCCCCGCGACGCCGCGATCGATCCACAGCCCGGGCCGCAAGGTCAGCGCCTCGCTCACGGTCTGCACGCCCGACTCCGCGAGCCTCGTGCGATCGATCACGTCGGTCACCACCGGTGATGCGCTGCGAGGCACCTCCGATCGCGTACCGGTCACCACGATGACCTCGCCCGCCGTTGCCGCGGCGGCGCTCGGTTCCTCGGGTGCCGGCCGCGCCTCCCCGCCCTCCGGGCTCGGCGGTGGCGGCAACGGATCGCCATGCGCCACACCCGCAACGAGCGCGGCGACCGAGGTCCATGCGAGCTGGGCTCTCATCTGAAAGGATAATGAAAACGATTTTCAATTTCATGTCAAGACGATTCTTCTTGATGATGATTTTCAAATTTGGCTAGATTGAAACCCATGATGAAGAACGCCCTCCGGCTGGTCCCTCTGTTCGCGATGGCGGCCTGCGGCAGCTCGAGCGATCCCATGACCCCCGATGCCCCCGGCAGCTGCGATCCATCGACCGTGCTCCCCGGCGGCTATCGGCTCATCGGCATGGTGTCGAACGGCGCGGTCAACGTGACGACCGCCAGCGGCGTGACCTCCGGAACGATCGACGCGACCGCAGGCGGCGTCGATAACTCCGCCGACAATCCGTACATCTACGTCGACCTTCGCGGCGGCATGAAGGTCGCCATCAACGACATCGAAGCCCGGACCTCGACCAACTGGGACATCGCGCTCAAGCGCTCGAGCCTGCGCACCAACGGCGGCGACTCCGGCCCGGGCGGGCGCGAGCTCGCCGCGGTCGAGGCCTCCTCCCTCGATCAGGTGACGTCGCCACCGGGCTCGGGCTTCGCCAGCGATGACTTCGTGACCGACAACTGCATGCTCGACAGCACCGCGATCGGCGAGCCGCGCAGCGCGTTCGGCGACTGGTACGAATACGATGTCAACACCCACGTCGTCACCCCGCGCCCCGAGGTCTTCGTGCTCAAGCGCAACAACGGCTCTCAGACCGCCTTCCACATCAAGGCCTACTACGGCGACCCCCAGTCGCCGATGCGCGGCGCGTTCTACGCCGTCGAGTGGAAGCAGCTCGCGCAATGACCCACCACGCGGCGCGACCTCCGCGGACCGACGCCGCACCGCAACCTCCGCGAGCCGACGCCGTGCGTGGACATCCGCGTCGTCGGCGTGCTGGTTCCTTGCGCGGGCCGGTCGCCATGATCGTCGCGCTGGCCGTGCTTGCGATCGCATCGCCGGCGCTCGCGCAGCGGCCCGCGCTCGCCGATGAGAAGACCTTCGGCGTCACCGCCGGCGAGATCCTCGTGCACTACGCGACCACCGGTGCCGATGCCGTCCAGCCGGCCGATCGCGACAGCAACGGCGTCCCTGACTTCGTCGACGAGGTCGCCGCCACGGCCGAGCAGGCGCTCGATCACTTCCTCGAGCTCGGCTTCCGCCGCCCGCTCGACGACGGCACCCTCGGCGGCGACGGCCGCATCGACATCTACCTGCGTAACCTCAACGCCTCCGACGGCAACGCCGGCAACGACGGCTGCACCGGCAAGCACTGCATCGGCTTCATCGCCGCCGAGAACGACTACGCGGGTTACGCCTATCCCTCGATCACCGAAGGCATTCGCTCCGTCGTCCCTCACGAGCTGTTCCACCTGGTCCAGAGCGCCTACGCCAATGACCAGCCCTCGATCTGGACCGAAGGCAGCGCGGTCTGGGCGGTGGAGAACCTCTACGGCGACGGCAACAGCGACTTCGAGCGCTTCCTGCCGTCGTTCGTCACCAAGAGCTTTCGCCCGTTCGAGCGCGGGATCAGCGGCTTCGGCGACGGCTATCCCTACGGCGCCGCATTGTGGCCGTACTTCCTCGAGCACCGCTTCGGCGTCGACGTGGTCGTCGACACCTGGGCCGGCTGCGAGACCGCGGGCTTCCTCGACGCCGCCGGCGCCCGCCTCGCCACCGCCGACGGCTCGCTCGACGACGCCTGGGTCGACTTCACGCGCTGGAACCTCTTCACCGGCCCCGCCGCCGCACGCGGCCCCTACCCCGCCGCCGCCACCTGGCCGTCCGTCCCGCGCGAGCCGGCCATCGCCGATCACGGCACCGTCTACATCGAGGGCCTCTCCGCGCGCTACGTCCCGATCACCGTCGCCGCCCGCTCGCGCATCACCCTCTCCACCGCCGCCCCGCTCAAGCTCGCCGGCTGGCTCGTCGCCGACGGCGCCTCGTTCGACGACGGCATCGCCCTCGAGCCCGACGACGACACCCAGGCCGCCAACGTCGACCCGGGCAGCTACACCCTCGTCGTCACCGGCCTCGCCCGCAACTCGATCGCCACCGCCGTCGACGTCACCCTCGGCCCGCCCGCGGCCTCCGGCGGAGGCTGCTCCTCGACCGCGCCCTCCTCCCCCGTCCTCCTCCTCATCATCACCGCACTCCTCCTCCGCCCGCGTCGGCGCTGAGCCTGCGGCGGCGCAGTCGTGCAGAATGGCGAGCGGATGACGAATGCGCTGCGCCTGCACGATGTCCACAAGCGCTATGGGCGACGCGAGGTGCTGGCCGGTGTCTCGCTCGAGCTGGCGGCGGGCCGGCGGCTCGGGCTGATCGGGCCGGCGGCGTCGGGAAAGACGGTGATCTGCAAGCTGGTGTGCGGGCTCGAGACGGCGGACCGCGGCGCGGTCGAGGTGCTCGGAGAGGCGATCGCGGGCAAGCGCGAGGTCGAGCTCGGGGCGCTGCGGCGGCGGATCGGGATGCTGTTTCAGAATCATGCCCTGTTCGATTTTCTGTCGGTGGAGGGCAATGTCGCGTTTCCGCTCGAGCAGCGCGGCGGTGTGGCGCCCGAGGAGATCGCCGCGCGCGTGGTGGAGCGGCTGCGCGCCGTGGGGCTCGCCGGCAGCGAGCGCAAGCTGACGGCGGAGCTGTCGGGCGGGATGAAGAAGCGCGTGGGGATCGCGCGCGCGACGGTGACGGACGCGGAGCTGGTGATCTACGACGAGCCGACGGCGGGGCTCGACCCGGTGACCACGCAGAAGATCTACGACCTGCTGACGGCGGACCAGGTGCGCACCGGGGCGGCCGTGCTCGCGGTATCGTCGGACGTGATGGCGCTCGCGCAGTTCGTCGACGAGATCGCCTTCCTGTACCGCGGACGGATCCAGTACCGCGGGCCCGCGCGAACGATCGCCGATGCACCGGACCCGCTCGTGCGCCAGTTCGTCCGCGGCG
>DATIPJ010001050.1:0-3922 GCA_035472155.1 Kofleriaceae bacterium | reverse complement strand
GAAACCTTGCGACCTTTGGATGCGCGATGCCCACTAGAGAAACGGTGGCACTTCCCGTATCCACGGCGCGCGAGCACGATCTCGATCTCGCTCGTCGGGCATCGAGCGGCGATCGCGCGGCGCAGCGCGAGCTGTTCATGGCCCAGCGCGCGGCCGTGCACCACGCGCTGTTCCGCATCCTGGGCGCCAACCGCGAGCTCGAGGATCTGTTGCAGGACGCGTTCATCGAGATCTTTCGCGCGCTGCCGTCGTTCCGCGGCGAGAGCACGCTCGGGCGCTGGTGCCAGACCATCGCCGTGCGCGTCGCGTACCTGGCGATCTCGCGCCGCCGACCGCCCGCGGTCGACCTCGCGCTCGTCGAGGATATCGTCGCGAGCGACGCCGATGTCCGGCGCCAGATGCTGGCGCGCGAGGCCACGCGCCGGCTCTACGCCGCGCTCGATCGCATCGAGGCCAAGCAGCGCATCGCGTACGCGCTCGCCGCGATCGATGGCAAGTCGCTGGCCGAGGTCGCCGAGCTCACCGCGAGCTCGGTGTTCGCCGTGAAGACACGGGTGTGGCGCGCGCGCCGCGAGCTCTGGCGCCGCGCGCAGAAGGACGCGGTGCTCTCGTCGTACCTCGAGGAGATCGGAGGACGCGAGCCATGAGCGAGAACCGACGCCTCGATCGACCCCTCGGGCCGCCGCCCGTCGAGCCGATGTCCGACCTCGCATGGTCGCGCGTGGAGCGCGGCCTGTGGGCGCGGATCGACGCGGGCGCGGCCGACCCGGCGCCGAGCACCGGCGGCCCGCCGCGCGGCAGCTGGCGCTGGTGGTTGGTCGCCGCGCCGCTCGCCGCCGCGGCGATCATCGCCGTCGTCGTCGGGCTGCGCGTCATCCTGCCGGGCAGCCAGGTCGACGAGCCGGTGCGCATCGTCTCGCCGCGCGCGCCGGCCGACGGGCCTGCGCCTGCGCCGTCGTCGGTCTCGTTCGACGACTCGCACATCTTGCTCGATCCCGACACCGCGCTGGTCACCAGCCACGTGGCCGGCCAGTCGCAGGTGCTGATCGAGCGCGGCGGGGCGTGGTTCACCGTCGCCCCGCGCGGCACGCGGCCCGAGTTCGTCGTGCGCGCTGGCGATGCCGTGGTCCGCGTGGTCGGCACGCGGTTCCGCGTGGCGCGCTCCGAGGAGCGCATCGCCGTCGAGGTCGAGCGCGGCGTGGTCGATGTCCAGTTCCAGGGCCGCGCCGTCGAGGTCGTGGCCGGCGCTCGATGGTCGTCGGACGCGCACGCGCACGTGTCCACGCCCGCCGCGTCCTCACCGCCCGCTGCGCCCTCACCGCCCGCCGCGCCGCAGCCAGGCGAGCCCGCGATCGATCCGCCCGCACCGCCCTCGACGACCTCCGACCGCGCCCCCGGTGCGCCCAAGCGGACGCCGCACCCGAGCAAGCCGGCCGTCGCGCCCAGCGAGGAGCCCGCCCCGGCCGCGCCACAGGCCGCGGCCATCGATCGCGAGCAAGCCGAGTATGACCGGCTCGCCGCCCTCGAGCCGCGTGCTCCGGAGGCCGCACTGAGTGGCTACCTGGCGCTGGCCAAGGGCAACAGCCGCTGGGCCGCCCTGGCACTCTACGCCGCCGCGCGCCTCGCGACCGATCGCCACGACCGCAGCGCCGAGACCTTGCTCGGCATGTACCTCGAGCGATTCCCCGACGGGCGCAACGCCGAGGACGCCCGGCGCCTGCTCGCCCGCGTGAAGGCCGAGCATCGACCGAGCAGGCCCTGAGCAGCGGCCGCTGACTGCGCGCGCGGCGCGACGTTCCGGATCGTCGACGCCCGCGAGCGCGTTGCACGACAAAGCCGCTGCGGCGTGGATCGGTCGAGACCGACCCACGCCGCCACCACGAGCCAGGCACGAACCACCGCATCGCATGCAGCGCTCATGTATTGGCCCTCCCCCCGCGCGGACTCACGACGCCCTCCACCAGCCCCGTTCCACCGAAGCCCCCCACCGTCCCCACACTCCATTCCCACCCTCTTCTTCCTGGATAACCGGCATTGGACCGGATTTCAACTGCGATATTGCTGACGGACTCTTTTGTCGACTATAGCAGATGACCCAGACGCGGATTCGCTCGTCGGCGCCATAAAAATCCATCGAGGACGTAATGGGTGAGTTGTGGAACAGCGAGCAGCGGGACGAGGAACAGGGCTGTTCCACCTGTGTCGAACCCGGTGCCGAATAGCCAGCTTCGGTCGTGCCAGATCGCGCGATCCCAGATCAGCTCTTCGAGATAGGCAATCGCCCATAATGTTGTGCAGAACACAATGAGGCCGCGTCGACCGTCGAGCAGCCAAGCAGTTGCGCCTGCTCGCGATTCGGGCTCACGCGACGCTGCGCGGGCATAGAGGTAGATCAGCGTGAGGTACGGCACACCGTGGATGAACACGTTGGTCACGGTGAACGCGTAGTCGGCGTTGGTCGCGACGATGCCGACGTACCAGCACGCCGCGGTCGCCGCGACGACGACGTGCTTGCCCCAGGCGACCGGGCGCGCGATCGCCGCGCGCACGACATAGAGCGCGAGCAGGCCGGCGTAGATCCAGCCGGCGACGCGAGCGATCACCGGCGGCAAGCCGGCGATGAAGTCGCCCTGCTTCATCCACCAGAATGCGCGCGGCAGCCGGGTGTGCCAGACGAGCAGCGGATACAGCGTGGCGGCGTAGATCGTCGCGCCGTCGAGCCAGCGCCCCAGGCGATCGCGTTCGCCGTTGCGCGCGCGATACAGCATCACCCAGCCGTACTGCTGGCGGATGAAGTGAAACACCGCGAGGTACGCGAGCGCGCGCCAGAACACGCCCTCGCCGCACGCGTAGAGCGCGACGCCGGCGGCGAACGCGACGGCGGGCACGGCGGCGTAGAGCACCGGGCGCCGCCGCCACTCCACCGGATCGAGGTAGACGACGAAGCCGGTCGACCACACGTGCGCCACGTCGACCAGCAGGACGCCGGTGATCCACGTCCACTCGGGCGACTCCGAGCCGGCGCGCGGCCCGAGCGCGACGAGCAGCAGCGAGATCAGCGCGGTGCCGCCGAACACCGCGAGATCGATCGGCGCGGAGAATAGCCAGCGCTTCATCCGGGCTGTCCTTGGGCGAGCGCGGCGGCGACCTCGCGCGCGGCGCGCAGGCCGTGGTCGAACGCTTCCTCGAACAGCGCGAGCCCCGAGAGATCGGTATGCGCGAAGTGGATCCGGCCGACCGGCCTGGCGCGCGCCTCGCGGTCGCCCGAGAACAGCGAGCCCGTGCGCGGGCGGATCATGCCGTGGCCCCAGAACGCGACCTCGATGCGATCGACGAGCGAACGGACATCGCGGTGGGCGCGCTCGAGATCGGCGAGCACGACCTCGGCCCAGTCGTCGTAGCCCGCGCCGGCGATCTGGTTGCGCGCGGCCTTGCCGTCGCCGGGAAATGGGTAGTACCAGGTCCACACCGTGGGGCCGCGGTCGCGCCCGCGCTGGTGGGTCGCCGAGACGTAGCCCAGGCTCGGGCTATCGCGAAACACGTTGTCCCACGCCGGCGGCGCGCGATGGACCTCCCCGGGCCGCGCGCGCAGGTGGACATTGGCGACCGCCCACGCGCCGTGATCGCCCGCGGGCGCGGCGGCCTCGACGAGCCGGTTGCGCACGAAGGTCGGCACGGCCGCGATCACGCACTGGGCGCGCACGCCGAATGCGCCGTCGCGCCCGACGCAGACCAGCTCGCCGTCGGGGGAGATCCGGTGCACCGCGACACCGGTCTCGACGCGCTGGCGGGCCGCGAGGTGGCGGATCAGCGCGCCGTTGCCGTCGGGCCAGGTCAGGACCGATTGCGCGGAGGCGCCTGCGGTACGCTGGCGCGAGGCGAAGTAGAACAGCCCCGCCCACGCGCTGGTGTCCGCAGCGCG
>DATIPJ010001049.1:0-12870 GCA_035472155.1 Kofleriaceae bacterium | reverse complement strand
CACCGGCGCCGGATCGTGGGCTTCGCCGAGCACAATTTAACACGCACTTTAGCACTATTTGGAAAACAGCGGAAAATATTCCGGCACCATTTTTCTAAATTTTCTTGCGTACGGCGACGTAGATGTCTCCGTTGATCTGGTTGGCGCGGAAGTCCGTCCAGGTCGCAACCGCCGCCGGCTTGCTCGAGACCAGCGAGGGGATGATCTGCGGCACGAGCGCCGCGCCCGCGCCGCCGTCGAGCCGGAACTCGGTGTACGTCCAGGTCGCGCCGGTGTCGATCGACGTCGCGATGAAGCTGTGCGGCCGCTGACCGGTGAGCTGGTTCTGATAGACCACGGCGAGGATGCCGCTGCCCGCGGCGGCGATCTGCGGTGCGCTGGTCGCGCCCGGGATGGGAACGCCGGCCTCCGACGACGCGCGCGCCGGGGTCGCAAACGTCGCGCCACCGTCGCTCGAGATCGAGGCGTAGATCTGGGTGCCCTGGCGGCGGTCCTCCCAGGCGATCGCGACCACGTCGTCGGCCGTGCCCGCGGCGCGCGGGTCGACCGCGAGCGACGGCGTGAAGGACGCCGACACCTCGGTGACGCCGTCGTCGATGCTCTTCGGCGTGCTCCACGCGGCGCCACCGTTGGTCGAGCGCGCGAACATGACGTCGGAGCCATTGTTCGCCGAGGTCGCGACGTCCTGCCACACCAGGTAGGCGTTGCTCTCGTTGACCACGAGCACCGGGAAGTCGGCGTCGCTGGCGGCGTCGGTGTCGATCGCGATGTCGGCGGCCGGCGCGGTCGTCGTATTGGCCGCTGCGGCTGCGAAGATGTCGCGCGTCGAGTTGCTGCGCTGCTCGCGCCACGCCCACACCAGGCCGCCGCTCGACGTGATGCCGACCTGCGGCCGCCCGGCGAACCGGGTCGCCGGGCTGTTCACGTTGATCTTGGTCTCGGCGTTGAAGGTGCCGCAGCCGTTGCTCGACGTCCGGCTCATCACGTCGCGGTTGAGCGTGGTGGTATCGAGCTTCTCCCACGCCACGACGCAGGTGCTGCCGCTGATCGCGACCACGTGGTGGAACGCGTCGCCCGAGGAGTCGAGCGCCGCGCTCGAGGCGCCGAACGACGTGCCGCCGTTGGTCGAGATCTGGACGTGGATGTCGCGCACGCCGCTGGCCACGGTCTGGTACGCGACGATGATCCGGTCGTTGACGCCGGGCGCGACCGCGAGCGCCGGCTTGACCTTGCTGCCCGAGACCGCCGACGCGACCGACACGATCGTGCCCCAGGTATTGCCGCCGTCGCTCGACTTGCGGAAGTAGACCTCGGTCTGGCCGCTGACCAGCTGGCTCCACGCCGCGTAGACGTTCGTGCCCAGCGGGACGCCGCCGCGCGCGAGCACGACGTCGTAGGAGTGCTGCGTGCCCGCGGTGCTCTCGCCGAGCGCGCCGCCCGGCGCGTCGAGCCGCAGCTCGGCGTCGAGCACCTGGCAACCCTCGGCCGCGTCGTTCTTGCCGTCGCAGTCGGTGTCGAGCCCGTCGCCGCAGATGTCGCGCGTGGTCGGCGTGACCTCGCCGGCGCAGCTGCCGAACGCGCCGAACGCGCAGGTCTTCGTACCCGACTTGCACGTGCCGACGTTCTCGGTGTTCGCCGGCAAGCCGGTGTAACACGACGCGGTGATCGCGCCGCCGCCCGGCCCGTCGTCGACCTTGCCATTGCAGTCGTCGTCGACCCCGTTGCATTGCTCGGCCGTCGGGGTGACCTGGCCGGTGCACGCGCCGAAAGCGCCGGCGGCGCAGGTCGCGATGCCGTCGTGGCACACGCCGATGCCGCTGGTGCCCGTGGTGCCGGTGTAGCAGCCGCGGGTGACGCCGTCGTCGATGGTGCCATCGCAGTCGTCGTCGACGTTGTTGCAGGTCTCCTGCGTGGCCTCGGTCGCGCCGCTGCACACGAGGTGCCCGGCCGCGCATGTCAGGTGGCCATTGGCGACGCACGCGCCGCGCGCCGGGGTGACCGACGAGCACGCGCCGCCGGTGTCGATCGCACCGTCGTCGGCGACGCCGTTGCAGTCGTTGTCCTTGCCGTCGCAGATCTCGACGCCGCCGTTGGTCTTGGTGCACGCGTACTCGCAGCCATCGAGCTGCTGGTGGTTGGCGTCGACGAAGCCCGCCGCGCAATCGGTCGCGGGGTTGAACTTGCACGCGCCCGTTCCGCACGACGCGGTGGCGTGCGGGAACTGGCACCTGAGCCCGCACACGCCGCAGTTGTTGGGATCGGCCTGGAGGTTGAAACCCTCGTCGACCACGCCGTTGCAGTTGTTGTCGCGCACGTCGCACGCCTCGACGCCGCCGTTGGAGGGCGTGCACTGGTACTCGCAGCCGTTGGCAGCCACGCCGTCGATGTCGAGGAACCCGGGCTGGCAGTCGACCGCCGGGTTGAACCCGCACTCGCTGTTCGCGCAGTGGCCGGTCGCGCCGAAGAACTCGCAGGTCCGGCCGCAAGCTCCGCAGTTGTTGGGGTCCGAGGTCTTGTCGATGCCCTCGTCGATCACGCCGTTGCAGTTGTTGTCGATGCCATCGCACGCCTCCACGCCGCCGTTGCTCTGGAAGCACACGTACTCGCAGCCGTTGGAGCTCGCGTACGGGCCGGTGGTGTCGCCGTCGCGGTCGTTGAACCCCGGGAAGCAGCCGGTGATCGCGCAGGCGCCCGCCACGCAGCGGGTCTGCGCGCCCGGCTTGTTGCACGCGATCCCGCATGCGCCGCAGTTGAGCGGATCGGTCTGCAGGTCGAAGTCCTCGTCGATCTGCCCGTCGCAGTCGTCGTCGACGTGGTTGCACACCTCGGGGTGGACCTGGTTGGGGTCGCACGACAGCGTGGTGCCGCTGTCGTCGGTCGGCGCCGCGTCGCTGCCGCCCTGTGGCCCGGCGTCGCTGCCGCCGCCCGCGGTCTCGCACTCGAGGCAGTAGTCGTTGATCCGGCAGCCGGCGAGCGGCAGCGCGACCAGGCAGGTCAGCGCCGCGGTGCGCACCCGGACGGCCCAACGCCTCCGGCGGCGCCCGATCACGAGCGCGAGGGCGAGCGCGCCGAGCCCGCCGAGCGAGCCATCGCCGCCGGCGCTGCAGCCGCCACCGCCACCGGTGGTGACCAGCCCGCCGCGGTCCCTGGTGTTGCACTGGCCCAGGCTGCAGACCTGGCCCGACGGGCACGTCACGCCCTCGCACGCATCGGCGAGGCACTGGCCGCTCAGCGGATCGCACGCCTTGGAGTCGGGGCAGACGATGCCGCCGCAGTGGTTGTTGACGCACAGCCCGGTGTCGGGGTTGCACACGCCGTCGCCGCACGACATCGCGCAGCCGGTGGCGATGCACGCGCCGTCCTGGCAGATCTGCGTCAGGCCGCATTGCACGTTCTTGCAGCTCGCGACGCACGCGCCGCCGCGGCAGAACATGCCGTCGGCGCACGTCACGCCGTTGCACGGGTTGGGCACGCACGCGGCGTCGACGCAGATCTCGGCCGACGAGCACTTCGGCAGGTACTCGCAGGTATCGGTCACGCACGCCGCGTCGCGGCCGCGGCAGACCAGGCCCGCCGGGCATACGATCGTCGGGCAGATCGGCTGGCACGCGCCGTCGCGGCAGCTCTGGAGGCTGCCGTCGGTGTCGTTGGGGCAGACCACGCCGTTGCACGGGTCCTTGATGCAGAAGTTCCTCGAGTCGCAGATCTTGCCGCTCGGGCAGGGGAACTCACCGGCCACGCACTGCGCCGCGCACTCGCCCTGATCGCACACGCCGCCGTTGCACAGGTCGCCCTCGTCGATCAGACCGTCGCAATCGTCGTCGACGCCGTTGCACACCTCGGTGCCACCGCCGGTGCCGCCCACGCACTCCATCGCGCCCGCGATGCACTTGGTGACCCCGCCGCTGCACGCGCCGCTGGGGGCGCCGCACGCCAGCCCCTCGCCGGCCACGTTGTCGTCGACCGTGCCGTTGCAATCGTCGTCGACGCCGTTGCACTGCTCGTCGATCGGCCCCGTGCCGCCGCTGCACACCAGCGTGCCGCCCGTGCACACGAACACGCCGGGCTCGCAGCGCCCGATCGAGCTGCCGCACGGCTGGCCGGCGTCGACCGGGTTGTCGTCGGGCACGCCGTTGCAATTGTCGTCGCGCCCGTTGCAGCGCTCGACGCTCGGCCCGATCTCGCCGGCGCACTGCAGGCTTCCGCCGACGCAGATCGTCTGCCCCAGCATGCACTCGCCCGTGTTGCTCGCGCCGCACGGCACGCCGACGTCGGTCGGGTTGTCGTCGACCACGCCGTCGCAGTTGTCGTCGAGGCCGTTGCACGTCTCGGGGCCGCCGGGGTTGCCGCCCTGACAGATCAGTCCGCCGCCCACGCAGTGAAACGTGCCGGGCGTGCAGACGCCGAGCGTGGTGCCGCACGAGCCGCCGCCCTCCGGGTCGCCTTCATCGGTCTGGCCGTTGCAATCGTCGTCGACGCCGTTGCACCGCTCGACGTTCGGCCCGGTGTTGTCGTTGCACGTCAGCGCGCCCGCCTGGCAGACGATCTTGCCTTCCTTGCACAGGTCGGAGTCCTGGCCGTCGCAGTTGGTGCCGATCGTCGCATCGGTCGGGTTGTCGTCGACCGCGCCGTTGCAGTTGTTGTCGAGGCCGTCGCAGACCTCGTTGCTCGGCGTGCCCGTGCCGTGGCACGTGACCACGCCCGCGGTGCACGCCGTCACGCCGGTCCGGCACTGTCCCAGACGCGGACCGTTGTCGCACGCCTGGGCGACGCCGTCGCACGTGCACACGTCGTTCACCCCGGTGAGGTCCGGGTCCGCGGCGTCGATCAACCCGTCGCAGTCGTTGTCGATGCCGTCGCACACCTCGGTCGACGGCACGCACGGCGGCGTGAGCCCGTCGATCTGCATCGCCATGTCCTCGAAGTCGTTGTCGCCGCCGCGGAACAGGTCCTCGAAGCCGAAATAGAACCGGTCGGCGGTATGCGACGTGTAGACCAGGTGGTGCACGAAGTCGCCGTCGTTGTTGAGGTCCTTCTGCGTGAAGTAGATGAAGCCGAACAGCGACTTTCCGCCGGAGTCGTTCTTGAAGTCGCCGCAGTTGATCGCGCGGCCGGGCAGCCCGACGCCGGGGTTCGCCGGATCCTCGGGTGTGATCAAGTAGAACCCGATGAACCCGCCCTTGTACCGCAGGGCGGTGGCCTCGGATGCGAAGTTGACGCTGATGGTTCCGGAATTGCTGGGCGTGTTTGGCTCGGCGGTCTGCAAGTAGAACGCGGGGTTGCCGCTGTGGTGCGTGCTATCGCCGGCGCCGCTCACCATCGGCACGCCGCAGCCCATGACCGGGTGCAGGTTTGCCGCGCGGCCCGCGGGCGTCGAGACATCGTCGCCGACGTTGTACCAGCCGAAGCTGTTTTCGAACCCGGCGCCCTCGACCATGTCGAGGAACACCACGGGCGAGCTCACCCGCGGACGGAAGATCTGCGGCTGCTCCGCCGCGTCCTTCACCGCGTTGATCGTGCCCGCGGGCGTCTCGCGCGCATCGAGCGCCGTCTGCATGCGGCTCGTCTCCGGCAAGATCGTGCCGTCTACCTGTGTCACCGTCGCCTCGGCCTGCGACGCAAGTGCGATCATCCCGATCGCGAGCACACCGCGGGCACGCCAGGAACCGAAGATCCTCATCGCCCCCACTGTATCGGCCAACGTGTGCCCGACGAGAAGGACCTCGGGTAACAACGGGGTCCGCTCTGCGTACGACAACGTACGTAGTCAGATCACGAGTGGCGATAGGCTGTGCTCTCGAGGAGCGTGAGCCAACGCTGCACTTCGGAGATTGTCTGTCTATCGCCATCCCACACGCCGGCCCGCGCGGCCGTGGGTGGAAAGTTTCAACCGCTGGCCGCAGCGCTGACGGTTACGACAGCAGCTTCGCCAGCGTCGTGCCCATCTCGGCCGGCGTTGCCGCGACCGCGATGCCGGCTTCGCGCAGCGCGGCGATCTTGTCGGCCGCCGCGCCCTTGCCGCCCGAGATGATCGCGCCTGCGTGACCCATCCGCTTGCCGGGCGGCGCCGTCTGCCCGCCGATGAACGCCGCCACCGGCTTGGTGATGTGGTCCTTGATGAACTGCGCGGCGCGCTCCTCGGAGTCACCGCCGATCTCGCCGATCATGAAGATCGACGACGTGCCCGGGTCCTCGGCGAACCAGTGCAGCGCGTCGATGAAGTCGGTGCCCTTGACCGGGTCGCCGCCGATGCCGATCGCCGTCGACTGGCCGAGCCCGAGCCCGGTGAGCTGATGTACGACCTCGTACGTCAGCGTGCCGGAGCGCGACACCACGCCGACCCCGCCGGGCTTGTGGATGTAGCCCGGCATGATGCCGACCTTGCACTGACCGGGCGTGATCACACCGGGGCAGTTTGGCCCGACGAGCACGACATCGGGAAAGTCCTTATCGAGGACGTACTTCACCTTGATCATGTCGCGCGCCGGGATGCCCTCGGTGATCGCGATGATCGTCTCGATGCCGGCGGCCGCCGCCTCGAGGATCGCATCGGCCGCACCCGGCGGCGGCACGTAGATCACCGAGGTATTCGCACCGTGCGCGGTCACGGCCTCTTCGACCGTGTCGTAGATCGGCACCTGCTCGAGGCCGGCCACCTTGCTGCCGCCCTTGCCGGGCTTGATGCCGGCGACGATGCGCGTGCCGTACTCGATCATCTGCTTGGCATGAAACGCACCGGCCGAGCCCACGCCCTGGACCACCAGCCGGGTATCGAATCCGACGAGGACGGTCACGACGCGCCTCCCTTGGCGGCCTTGACCACCTTCTGAGCGCCATCGGCCATGTCGGCCGCGTTGACGATGTTGAGCTTGCTGTCGGCCAGCATCTTCTTGCCGAGGTCGACGTTGGTGCCCTCGAGCCGCACCACCAGCGGGACCTTCAGCCCCACTTCCTTCACCGCGGCGATCACGCCCTGCGCGATCGTGTCGCACTTCATGATGCCGCCGAAGATGTTGACGAAGATCGCCTTCACGCCGGGGTCGGTCGTGATGATCTTGAACGCGGCCGTCACCTTCTCCGCCGTCGCGCCGCCGCCGACATCGAGGAAGTTCGCCGGCGAGCCGCCATAGAACTTGATGATGTCCATGGTCGCCATCGCCAGGCCGGCGCCATTCACCATGCAGCCGATGTTGCCGTCGAGCGCGATGTACGAGAGGTCCCACTTCTTGGCCTCGGTCTCCGACGGATCCTCCTCGCTCGCATCGCGCCACTCCTCGAGCTCGGGGTGGCGATACACCGCGTTGTCGTCGAAGTTGATCTTGGCGTCGAGCGCGAGCACCTTGCCGTCCTTGGTCGTGACCAGCGGGTTGATCTCGAGCAGCGAGCAGTCCATGTCGTCGTAGCACCGGGTCAGCGCCCGCATGAACCCGGCGAGCTCGTCGGCGACCTTGCCGCTCAGCCCGAGCCTTCGCGCCAGATGCCGCGACTGCCAGTCCTGCCAGCCCGTCGCCGGGTCGATCGCGGCCTTCAAGATCTTCTCTGGATGCTTGGCGGCGACCTCCTCGATGTCCATCCCGCCCTCGGTCGACGCCATCACCGTCACCAGGCCGGTGCCGCGGTCGAGCAGCATGCCCAGGTAATACTCGTGCTCGATCGCGAGCCCCTGCTCGACGAGCAGCCGCTGGACCTTTTTGCCCTCGGGCCCGGTCTGCGGCGTGACCAGCTGCATGCCGAAGATCTTCTTCACCGCGGCCTCGGCGTCGGCGCGGGTCTTGGCGACCTTCACGCCGCCGCCCTTGCCGCGCCCGCCGGCGTGGATCTGCGCCTTCACCACGACCACCTCGGTGCCGGCCTGCTGCTGCACGCTGGGGATCGCGGCCAGCGCTTCCTCGACGGACATCGCCGGGATTCCGATCGGTACGGGAACCCCGTACTTCCGGAACAATTGCTTGCCCTGATACTCGTGGATCTTCATCGCGACCCGCGGTGTACCACAGCGCGCGGAGATCAGGACTGAACGTGCACGCGCGCTTCGGGCACTGTGCTCGCCGCCTCTCTCTGCCGCGGCCACCACCAGTACGCAGAGAAAGCGAATGTCAGCGGCAGCGACATCAAGGCCACCCGGGGGTCGACCACATCGAGCAACAGCCCGAGGGCGGCAGCCGACCACAGGTCGCCGAACATGTGGATCGTGAACAGCTGGGCCGCGATCGCGCTCGCGCGGCGCTCGGTCGGCACCGAGCGCAGGCATGCGGCGGTGACCGGCGACGTCGCCACGAACAGCCCGATGTCGACGAATAACACGAGGACAAAGTACGAGGTCGGCCCGGGCGCGAAGAACGCGACTGCGGACAGCGGTGCGGCGACCACCATCCCGAGCGCACAGACCCGCAGGAGGCCGTTGATCACGCGCTTGTTGACGAGCGAGTCATGCGGCTCATCGGCGGTCATTCCCGCGCGCGCGATGGCGTGATTGGCATACTTGCCGCCGATCGCGGTGCCGATCGCACCGCCGACCAAGAGGGTGGCCCCGAACCACACGCCGGCGCTCTGCAGGGTGAGCGTCGGGAACTGCCCGACGAGGAACGTCGGCGCCCAGACCGAGAACCCGGCGGCCGCTGCGGTCCACGCCGTGTAGCCGAACACCGCGCGGCGGAACTGCGGGATCGCTGCGATCTCGCGCAGCCCATCGATCACCTTGGCCTTGGCATCGGCGATCTTGCGCCGCGGCTCGTCGATCAAGAGGCAGCTCAGCGCCAGCGCCATCCCGGGCCCACCCGCGAGGAAGAACGCCGAGCGCCAGCCCCAGTGCTGCGCCATGAACCCGCCGAGCGCGTATCCCATGGCGTAGCCGAGCGGGATCGCGAGATAGAACGTCGACAGCGCCGTGCCCTTGCGCTCCGGGGGGGTCACGTCGTCGATGATCGTCGGCGCCAGCACGGCGAAGCTGGCCTCGCCGACGCCAACGACGACCCGCGAGATCAGCATGGTCCAGAACCCGGTCGACAGTCCGCTCGCGACCGTGGCCGCGCTCCAGATGAGCACACCGAGCGCCAGCAGCCGCGTGCGCGTTCCCTTGTCGGCCCGTGCGCCGAAGATCGGGCCCGTCGCGAAGAAGCCGATCAGGAACGTGGTATTGAGCAACCCGCTCTCGAGGTGGGACAGATCCAGGTCAGGCCCGATCCGCGGGAGCATCGCCGCGAGGATTGCGCGGTCGATGTAGTTGAGGAGGTTCAACGCCGTCAGCAGCGAGACGATCGCCAAACGTCCTCGGATCATCGCCCCGACGGTATCACGGCGCGCGTACGCTGCACCGACCGTCCTCGGCCTCTGGGCCATCCCGGCGCGCCAGATCACATTGCGACTGGGCCTGCCGCTGCCCTCCATCCTCACGCGGTCGGACCGCGCCGGCGGCGCTGACTCACGCGCTCGCCTTACAGCTGCAGGCTCCAGCCGCTGTCGATGGCGAAGTTCTTGCCGTCGATCGGACCGACGACGGTCTGTCTCGCCGGGTACAGACCTAGCGCGTCTGCGCCCTGGACATCGGGCGTCCACCTGTTGCCGATCGCATTGATCTGCGTCGCCCCGATCTGGCCGCGGATCCTGAGCCCCACTGCAGGAGTCGACGTGAATGTATTGCTCCCGGGATTGTCGGCTGTCCCGAGGTCAACAGATCCGGGACCCTCGAGCTCCAAACCGTCCTGGATACTGTCGAGGATCCGCGAGTTGCGCATCGTGACCGCGGCTCTCTGGTCCGTAGGACTCGGCGACAGCTTCAGGCCAACCCGGTTCCGCGCCATCGCGACATCATCGAGAGAGGTGCTCCCCGTGCCACTCAGCACGCCGACGGTGTTGTCGCTGATCTCGCTGTGCTCGATCCTCACACTACCCCCAATCTGCAAGCCGAAGTTCCATCGGCGCACCGTGGTCCCGGTGATGGTCGCCGACGCCGTCGTTCCTGTGGCGGTGAACACCGAGAGGCCATTGCTGCCTCCCGAATTCGTCATGATTGCGCCGTCGAGAGTGCTGTTGCTGATCCGGACCATCTCGCTGCTCACGTTGATCGCGGTCGCCAGGCACCTGCTCTGGGGGCTGAGCGTGATCATCGCGTTGGCGATATCGACCACGCCGGGTGTCGGACTGGGTTGGGCGGTCTGGATGGCCGGCAAGACGTCCTGCGCCGTGAAGCCGGTGAGCGTGAGGTCCGAGACGCGGTCGAGCGTGAGGCCGGTTGCACAGGGCGCGCTGTTTGCGGCGCCGGCGATCTCGAGATCATCGATGCGCACCGTTCCGCTGTGGGCACGGATGCCGCTCACACTGCCGGTGATGCGGAGGTTCTTGATGCGAACCGTGCCGCGCGCGTCGATCGCAGTCGCGAAGCTCTCGAGCTCGAGGTCCTGGAGCTGCGCGCTTTCGAAGCTCAGCCCATCTTCGGCGCCCGTACCGACCAGCACCGATCCTCCGCCCGGCGCTCCGGAGATGCCGAGCACGTTTGGGGGCAGCTTGTACGGGAACGTCTCTCCCTGCCGCATCGTGTACCGACCGGCTGCGAGCACGATATCGCTCACGTCGGGATTGGCGGTTGCAATCTCCACGGCGCGCTTCAGCGTCTCGACGGGCAGGCTGAAGCCATCATGGCCATCGTTGCCGTCCGGCGACACCGAGAGGACCAGGAAGCTCGTCCGCGCTGAATCCGGTGGACCGGCATCGGGTGGCTTCGGGAGGGAACCATGAGGGCCGTCATC
Source organism: Kofleriaceae bacterium (assembly GCA_035472155.1). Classification (GTDB taxonomy): domain Bacteria; phylum Myxococcota_A; class Polyangia; order Haliangiales; family Haliangiaceae; genus JABFXX01. The sequence continues at coordinate 2,125 of DATIPJ010001049.1, read as the reverse complement.
GCACGCGACCATCACCAGGGCGATCGCCGCGCATACGAGGGAGGGGGACATCGCACAACTCGAGCTTCGACGCCTCATGACGTCGGTAGACGTAACTCATCGCGCGACGTCGCACGAGAAGCGCCGCTGGCAAATCCGAGCCGACGTGCACGACACGCGTCGCCGGCAAAATCTCACTCAGCGGTGTCGCGATCAGCGCTTGGGGCTCTGCGCCACGTCGACGACTGCGGCGGCGTAGGCGAGCGCGGCGGCCTCGCAGGCGTCGAGGGTGCCGGTGAGCCAGGCGCAGGCGAAGTTGGTCTCGGTCGGGGGCGGCACGACGCGCACGGCGCGGACGTCGGCGGCCTTGAGGGCCGCGTCGAGGCCGATCGTCGCCTCGATCGGCGGGGCGACCAGGTAGGCCATCGGGGCGCCCGGGGGCAGGTTCGCCTCGCGCGAGAGGTACTCGCCGAGCGACGTGATGACGTGGGGGAAGACGGTGATGGTGCGCTTGCCGTCGGCGTCGTAGAAGCACGCGTCGTGGGTGAGGCAGCGTACCAGCGCGGTGAGGCCGTGCTCGATCGCCTCGGGCTCGCTCGCGGCGAGCACGCCGCGGATCTCGCCTGACAGGCGACCGCTGCCGTGGGCGGCACCGGCGTAGAAGCTGCGCGCGAAGATGACGTCGACCGGGGCGTGCTTGGTCGCCTCGTCGAGCGCGACGTACATCGCGTCGTCCTGATCGCAGGTGACCAGGCCCAGCGAGGTGTGGCGCGCCGGGTCGCCACCGTAGGCCGTGACCAGCGCCGGGTCGGCGTGGGGCAAGCGGCGCACCGACAGGACGGTCGGGGTGATCGGCTCGAGGATCATGGGCCCACCAGGCGCTGGCGGACCTGCGGCGCACGGTAGCCCCGGCCGCCGGAGACCTCGCCGAGTCGACCGAGGTCGAGGGTGACGCCGCTGCAGCGCTGGTCGATCATCGCCGCGGCGAGGGCGGCCAGCCGCACGGCGGCTTCTTCGGGCGGCGTGCCGCGCGCGTGGATGTTGGAGATCATGTTGCGGTCGCCGTCGGTGTTGCCGATCTTGGGGTCGTACACGACGTAGGCCGAGAGGCCATCGCCGGTGCCAAGGCCCGGGCGCTCCCCGAGCAAGATCATGGCGACCTTGGCGCCGGTCTCCTGGCCGATCTCATCCTCGAGCCACACCCGCGCGAAGCGCGCCGCGACCGGTGTCCCGACGCGGAGGCCGCGCGCCGTGCACGCCCGCGCGACGGCATCGTGCAGCAGCTTGCCCGTGCCGGCGCACGCCACGGCCGAGAGCCCGTCGGCGACGATCAGCTGCACGTCGATGCTCTTGGTGCAACGCGAGCGCACGAGCGCCAGCGACTCGTCGGACAGTCGCCGCCCGAGGTCGGGCCGCAAGAGGAACTCGCGGTGCGACGTCACGCGCGTGGTCACGCCGATGAAGCCGTTGTCCTCGGCCCAGCGCTCCGGTAGCTCGGCACCGACGGCGGCGTGCGCGACCGCGAGCTCGGCCTGGAACTGCAGCACGACATCGGTCGCGTAGCGCGTGCCGACGTGGCCGATGCCGAGCAGCGCCGTGGTGTGGCGCGCCGCCTGGGCCGCGAACGCCGACCTCTCCGGCCTGGGCGAGTACACGCGTGCCGGCGGCGGCGGGATCGCCGGCAGCGGCGGCACCGGCGGCATCGCGTCGCCGGCGCCCAGGGCATCGCGCAGCGCGGTCATCAGCTGCCGGGTCCGGCTCACGGCAATAGCTCACCATCGCGCGCCCGCCGGCGCAACCGCCAGGCCCGCCTCAGAGCAGCTCAGCGCACCGCTTCGACATTGCCAAACTTCGGGCCCGGGTTATCGCCGCGCCAGATTCCCTTGTCCTCCATCCAGGCGTCGAACTCGGGCGTCGCGCGCTTGCCGAGCAGCCGGCGCAAGGTCGGGATATCGTGGTAGCTCGTCGACTGATAGTTCAGCATGATGTCATCGCCGACCGGCAGCGACATCAGGTACGCGCAGCCGGCAGCGCCGAGCAGGACCTTGAGGCTCTCGAGCTCGTCCTGCGTCATCCGCGCGTGGTAGGTGAAGCACGCGTCGCAGCCCATCGGCAGGCCGAGCAACTTGCCCATGAAGTGATCCTC
>DATIPJ010001048.1:0-13695 GCA_035472155.1 Kofleriaceae bacterium | reverse complement strand
CACAGTCAATCACAGCGGCGGCTGCGAGATGCCCGTGACGACGACGCTCCAGCTTGCCAGCTCGTGCCGCACCGCAGGGGCGTGACCCGCGCGCGGATCGCGCGGCAGGCGTCGGCGAAATCGACCGGGGTGACGTATCCTGGCGGCGAGGCTGTTCGTCTTGCCAGCATGAGCCCGCCAAATGACGCTGCGAAATCCGAGGAGCTGCCTGGCGCGGTGAGCCAGACGTGGCGGCGGTTTCTCGAGGTGTACGAGCCACTGCGGCCGGCGCTGTACCGGTTCTGCCGGTACCTGAGCCGCAGCCCGTGGGACGCGGAGGATCTGGTGCAGGACACGCTCGCGCGGGCGTTTGCGACGCTCGCCGGGATGCTCGAGCCGCCGCGCGATCCGCGCGCGTGGCTGTTCCGGGTGGCGTCGAATCTGTGGGTCGATCAGGTGCGGCGCGCGGCGCGGGTGAGCGGCTCGCCCGAGGAAGCGCGAGGCGCGGCAGTGGCCGCGGAGGCGGCGAGGGCCCACCGCGAGACGCGCGAGGCGGCGGGGACGCTGCTGGTGCAGCTGTCGCCGCAGGAGCGCGCGGCGGTGGTGCTCAAGGATGCGTTCGAGCTCGAGCTCGAGGAGATCGCGGAGATCTTGTCGACGTCGACCGGGGCGGTGAAGGCGGCGCTCCATCGCGGCCGCGGCAAGCTGGTGGCGCCGGATCCGGAGGTGCCGCGCACGCCGGCGCCGGGCGTGCTCGATGCGTTCTGCGCGGCGTTCAATGCGCGCGACATTGCGCGGCTGACCGAGCTGCTGCTCGATCATGCTGCGGTCGAGGTGGTCGGCGCGTCGACGATCTACGGCGCCGAGCAGGCGCGCACGACGGTGCTGCCCGGGATGGTGTTCGGCGCGCGGCGGATGGCGGCGCCGGGCGATGGCGGCACGTGCGACGGCATCGATCCGCGGTTCGCGCAGGGCGTGTTGCCCGAGCCGGCGCGGCTCGAGCTGCGCGCGCACCGCGGCGAGGTGCTGCTCGTGTCGTGGTATGCGCACCACGATGGCGAGTTTGTCCGCGCGATCACGCGCGCCGAGCTGTCGGCAGATGGCGACCGGATCGCGCGGCTGCGCAACTACTACTACACACCCGAGGTCATCGCCGAGCTGTGCGGTGAGCTCGACCTGCCCTGCCGCACGAACGGCACGTTCCGCGCGCGCGGCTAACCTGGGAGCTTCAGATGAAGTTGTTGTTCTCGCTGTGCGCGGTCTGCGTCATCGCAGGCTGCGCGACCCCTGCCCAACCCAAGGATCCAACCATGAGCCAGCGCTCGGAAGCAGCGCCCGTGAAGCGCGGGCATCTGCCCGTCAATGGCCTCCAGATGTATTACGAGGTGCACGGCGCTGGCGCGGGCGTGCCCCTCGTGCTGCTGCACGGCGGCGGCTCGACGATCGATTCGACGTACGGCCGCGTGCTGCCGTATTTCGCGCAGCACCGCCGGGTGATCGCCGTCGAGGAGCAGGCGCACGGCCGCACGAGCGATCGCGATGCGCCCGAGCGCTTCGAGAGCTCGGCCGACGATGTCGCGGCGCTCCTCGCGCAGCTCGGCGTGACGAGCGCCGATGTCATGGGGTTCAGCAACGGGGCCAGCGTGGCGCTCCAGGTCGCGCTGCGGCATCGCGGGCTCGTGCGCCGGCTGGTGTTTGCGTCGTCGATGACGAAGCGGGCCGGCACGGCGGCGGCGTTCTGGGACGGCATCGCGCACGCGACGTTCGAGGACATGCCGCAGCCGCTCAAGGACGCGTTCCTGCAGGTCACACCGGATCCGCAGAAGCTGCGGCAGATGTACGAGCGCGACATCGAGCGGATGCGCAGCTTTCGCGATGTGCCCGACGCCGAGGTCGCGTCCGTGAAGGTCCCGGTGCTGATCGTGGCCGGGGACCGGGACGTGCCGACGGTCGAGCACGTGGTCGAGCTGACGCGCCTCTGGCCGCAGGCCCGCCTGCTGGTGCTTCCCGGTGGCCATGGCGATTACCTCGGCGAGGTGCTGGCGTCCCACGGCGCCAGCCGGGCCGCCGAGCTGACCGCGTGGCTGATCGAGCAGTTTCTCGACGCCGCGGCGTAGTCGCGCTCGCCCGGCCGCGCGAGATGTTGCAACGTAGCGCCATGCCCAGCCATCTCCGTCTCGAGCGCGAAGGGGACATCGCCGTCGTGTCCCTGGTCTCGCCCACCATGCCGCCGGCGCTGTTCACCGAGCTCGGTGAGATCTTCGGCACCCTGTCGCGCGACGCGGCCCTGCGCGCGGTGATCGTCCGCAGCGACGCCAAAGTCTTCAGCTACGGCCTCGATCTGGCGGCTGCGTTCGGCTCGTGGGGGCCGGCGTTCTCGGGCCAGGGGCTCGCCGCCGCGCGCACCCAGCTGTGGACGATGATCCGCGAGGTGCAGGCGACGATCACCGCGGTCGCGAGCTGCCCCGCGCCGGTGATCGCCGCGGTGCACGGCTGGTGCGTCGGCGGCGGCGTCGACCTGATCACGGCGTGCGACCTGCGGATCTGCACGAGCGACGCGAAGTTCTCGGTCCGCGAGACCAAGGTCGCGATCGTGGCCGACCTCGGCAGCTTGCAGCGGTTGCCCAACGTGATCGGCCACGCCGCCACGCGCGAGCTGGCGCTGACCGGCAAGGACATCGATGCCACGCGCGCCTTCGGCCTCGGGCTGGTCAGCCAGATCGTCGCCGACCGCGCTGCCCTCGATGCCGCGGCCCGCGCGCTCGCCGCCGAGATCGCCGGCAACCCGCCGCTCGTCGTGCGCGGCGTCAAGCAGATCCTCGATCAGGCGGTGCAGCCCGAGGTCGCCGCCGGGCTCGAGCGGGTCGCGGTGTGGAACGCGGCGTTCCTGCCGTCGGAGGACCTCGGTGAGGCGGCGAGCGCATTTGCCGCTCGGCGCCCGCCGGTGTGGAAGGGCCGCTGACGCGCGCCGCCGGCCGTTCGCCGCGCAAACAGCGCGATCGATCCAGCTGGTTTCAGCGTACCGTTGTCGCATGAGCCGCCGCTGGTTGGCCGTCGGGATCGCGGTGGCTGTGATCGCCCCTGCGATCGCCCACGCGGACCGCGCGGTCGTCGGCTCGGTGGTCGACGACGCGACCGGGCTGCCGGTGGCGGGCGCGCTGGTCACGGTCGGGGCCAGCGAGACCACGACCGACGAGCAGGGCCAGTTCCGCGTCGACGAGATCGGCTTCGGTCGGCTCGATCTGCTGGTGATCGCCGACGGCTATCGCCCGTACTTCGGCTCGACGCGGATCGGCGCGTCGCCGGCGCTCCGGCTCGAGGCGGTGAGCAGCGCGAGCGAGGTGATCCGGATCAGCGGACGGCCGCCGAGCGAGGCCCCGCTGCACCTCGACACGACGGCGATCCGCACCCAGCCCGGGGCGGGCAATGACGTGCTGCGCGCGCTGCAGAGCTTGCCCGGCGTCGCGCGCACGCCGTTCGGGCTCGGTGGGCTCGCGCTGCGCGGCACGGCGCCGCGCGACACCAAGGTCTACCTCGACGACATCGAGGTCCCGCTGCTCTATCACTTCGGCGGCATCGCGTCGTTCCTGCCGACCGGCGCCGTCGACGAGGTCACGCTGCAGCCGGGCGGCGCGAGCGTGCGCTATGGGCGCGGCCTCGGTGGCGTGGCGATCGTGACCTCGCGCACCGGCCGCGGCGACCGCTGGCGCGTCGGCGGCGAGCTCAGCCTGATCCACGCCGGCGCGCTCGCCGAAGGGCCGGGGCCGCTCAAGGGCACGTGGCTCGTCGGCGTGCGGCGCTCGTACTTCGACGCGATCATCCGCGCCGCGGACCTCGACCTGGTGCTCTTGCCCCGCTATGGCGACGCGCAGCTGCGCTGGGAATCCGGCGACGGCCGCTGGATGGCGATCCTGTTCGGCTCCGACGACCTGCTCACGCTGGTCCACGACCCCAATGACACCGACGCCGGCGGGTTCAACACCAGCAACGTCAAGTCGCTGAGCTACACGTCGCGGTTCGCGCGGCTCGGCGTGCGCTATCGCGGCGTCTCCGGCGCGACGTCGTTCGAGGCGATGCCGTCGGTCGGCGTCGACGAGGTCGACGCCCGCGCCAACCACGAAGACGTCGACAAGGGCATGCACCGCACGACGGTGCCACTGACGCTGCGCGCCCGGGTCTCGACGCCGGTCGCGGGCGGCACGCTGTCGGTCGGCTTCGACGGCGGCTGGCAGCACCACGCCTACGACACGGTGAACACCCCGCCGCCGACCCGCGAGGATCCGGATCCGCACATGGTGATCGCCCGCTCGCTGTCGCGCTGGGCAGCCGACGCGGGCGCCTGGATCGAGCAGTCCTGGTTCTTCGCCGGCGACCGGGTCGAGCTGCGGCCGGGGCTGCGCGCCGACTACTTCGGGCTCTCGAAGCAGCGCACGCTCGATCCGCGGGTCGCGCTCGATGTGCGCCTGTCGCCCGCGCTGACCCTGACGCAGTCGGTCGGCCGCTACCACGAGCCGCCGCTGATCACCGACCTCGATCCGATCTTCGGCAATCGCGTCATGCTCGGCTCGTCGGCGACCCAGACCGCCACGACGCTGAAGACGATCGTCGGCGACGACAAGGAGCTGTCCGCGACGGTCTACTACCAGGACCTCCGCCAGCTGCCGGTCGACGCGATCACCGCGGCGACGCCGATCTCGGCCAACGGAGGCGAGGAGTCCGGCGGCCTGCTCGGCATCAGCCGCGAGCTGGTCGATACCCAGTTCGGGTCGTACAGCTATCGCGAGGCGATCGGCACCGGCAGCGCCTACGGCCTCGAGCTGATCGCGCGGCGCAACGTCGGGCGGTGGACCGGCTGGATCTCCTACACCTACGCGCGCGCGTACCGGACCAACCCGACACGCAACGACGAGGCACACCCGTACGTGCTCGATCAGCCGCACTCGCTCACGATCGTCGGCACCACCGAGGTATTCGAGCGCTGGCGGATCGGCGGGCGATTTCGCTACACGACCGGCAATCCATACACGCCGGTGGCGGGTGCGTATCCCAGGTCCGACGGTGACTGGGTGGCGGTCGATGGCGACCTCCTGTCGCGGCGGCTCCCCGATTTTCTCCAGCTCGATCTGCGGGTCGACCGACGGTGGCAGCGGCCGTGGGGTACACTGAATCTCTATATCGATCTGCAGAATGTCGTGAACCGCCACAATGCCGAGGGCGTGACGTATAATGGCGATTACACGCGTCAGAGCTATACATACGGACTGCCCATCTTCCCGTCGATCGGCGTGGAGTACATTCCATGACCGCGCGCCGGTTCGCCATCGTCGTTTGCGCCGTGTGCGCGGCGTGCGGCGACAACTCGCCCGCCGGTGCCGAGCTGGTCACCGCCGTGAGCGGGACGCGCCTCGCGGTCCAGAAGTACCGCTACGACGATGGCACCGAGCTCGCGGTCGGCAACGAGCTCTACGACACCGAGCTCCACGCGCGCTGCCGGGCGCAGCGCTGGATCGACGACACGGTCCGCTGCGTGCCGGTCGTCGACGAGGCGGTCTACAGCGACGCCGCATGCACCGAGCTGGTCGGGCTCGGCCGCACGGTCGACAAGCCGACGCTGTTCCTGGCCTACGACCACCGCGCCGGCGCGACGATCGCGGCGCGCCTGTTCCGGGCGGACGTCCAGCGCGCGGCGATCAGCCAGTCCTATGCGATGGTCGACGGCGCGTGCACGGGGCCCATGCCGGTGAGCCTGGATGGCACGAACTTCTACGAGATCGGCGACGAGCTCGATGGCTCGGCGCTGATGGCGCTGCGCGACGGCGAGCTCGGCGACGGCAGGCTCGCCGTGCAGCTCCGCGAGGCGGACGACGGCCTGCGCCTGCCGTTCGGCGTCGTCGATCGCACGCTTGGCGCAGCCTGCGCACCTCGGTTCCAGAGCGACGGCGGCATGGCGTGCGAGCCGCTCGATGCGCCCCCCGCGGTGTACTTCAGCGACCCCGGGTGCAGCGTGCCCGCGATCGCCGTCGGGGCCACCGTGCCTGCGATCGCGAGCGTGGTCGAGCCCTCGGGCTGCGCCCGCTACTATCGCGTCGGTCACGAGGTCTCGCCGCCGGTGTATCGCCGCGACGGCGCCGCGTGTACCGCGGTGACCGCCGTGGTTGGCCGGGTGTTCTCCGTCGACGCGCCGCTCGAGCTGCCCGCGCTGGCGCGCTCGCCCGAGGCCGTCCGCGGTCACCGCCTCCAGCGCGTCATCCTCGAGCACGACGGCCTGCGCTTCCTCGATGACCGGCTGCTCGACACGGCGACCGGCGTTCCGTGCTCGCCGCGCACGCTGGGCGACGACACCCGCTGCCTGCCGACGAGCGTTGCCTCGATCGGCCTGTTCACCGACGCCTGCACCACCGCGGTCCGCGCCGCCGAGCTGCCGCGGCCGATCTGCGAGCCGATCGCGTTCGCCACCACCAACCGACCGTTCCAGCTCCACGACCTGACCGATCCGCCGCCCGGCCCGCTGTTTCGCCGCGACCTCGACGGGTGCCGGCTGTACACCGGCTCCGTGGGCACCGAGCTGCGCGGGCTCGGGCCGCCGCTCGATCTGACGACCTTCGTCGGCGGCGTCTACTTCGGTGAGCGCTCGCCGTAGCCGCGCCACCGTATACTGCGCGCGTGCCCCGCCGCCGCTGGAAGGATGTCCTCGGGCCCGACCTCGACGTCGTGTTCGTCGGCTACAACCCGTCGCGCCTGGCGTGGAAGACGGGCTTTCACTACGCGAACCCGGGCAACCGCTTCTATCACCTGCTGCACGACGCAGGGCTGACGCCGCGCCGGTTCGCGCCCGCCGAATGCCGCGAGCTGCCCCGCCTGGGCATTGGCCTCGCCGACGTGCTTCACACGTGGTCGCCGCGCGCCGATGACTTTCCGCCGGCCACCTATCGCGCCGCGCTGCCCGGGTTCCGCGCGCGACTGGCCCGCGCCGCACCGCGCGCCGTGATGCTCAACGGCATCGGCATCTACCGCCTGCTGTTCGACCGCCCGCCGCCGCAGCTCGGGCGCGATCCCGAGGCGGTCCTCGGCCGCGCGGTGGTGTTCGTCGCGCCGTCGTCGAGCGGGCTCGCCAACGGCCACACCGTGCAGCGGCTCGCGGCGTACAGCGAGCTCGCACGCTGGCTGCGCTCGGGGTCGTGAGCTACCGCGCGGCGCGCAGCATCGCGGCCACGATGCCGTCGCGCCCCGCCGCCTCGAAGTAGGCGACGTCGGCGACAATGACGAGCTTGCCGCGCGCACGCGAGATGCTGACGTTGAGTAGGTTCGGCGCCTCGGCGAGCAGCGCGCTCGGCCGCATCGGCGCGGCATCGACGAGATCGAGGATCACCGCGTCGCACTCGCGGCCCTGGAAGCGATGGATCGTGCTGCACTCGACGGCGTCGCCGATCCGGCGCGCGGCGAGCAAGCGGCGAATGTCACTCGCCTGCGCGGCATACGGCGTGATCACCGCGACCGATGCCGCACCGCCGCGCACCGCCTCGGCCGCCAGGTCCGCCGTGATCTCCGCCGACGCGGGATTGACGCGCGACGAGCCCTTGGCCGAGCGCTGGCACGTCGTGCGCCCGCGGGTGTCGACGACGACGACCGGCACGCCCGGGAACGGCGGACGCGCTGCGATCGCCTCGCTCGCGGCGGGGTCGACGCCATGGCGAAGGCGGCCGCCATAGAACAGCCCACCGACGAGCGCGCCGATCGCCGGATGCATCCGGTACTGGACGCTCAGCATCGCCACGAGCTCGGACTGCGCAGGGTCGGCCACCGCGACCTCGAACACGTTGCGACCGATCGCGCGCCGGACCCGCTCGTCGCTCGACTGCACGATCGGCGGCAGCTGGCGCGGGTCCCCGACCATGATCGCGCGCCTGGTGCACAGGCACGCCGCATGGAACAGCACCGGCAGCGTCGCCATGCCGGCCTCCTCGGCGATCAGCACGTCGAACCGTTCGTCGGTCATCAGCGGCGAGAGGTACGCGTTGGTCAGCGTGCACATCACGACGCGCGCCTCGGCGACGATCCGCGCCTCGAGGCCACGCTCGGCCGCGGTGAATGCCGCGATCCGCGCCTTTGCGAGCGCCCGCACGCGCTCGAGGCGCGCGATCCGCTGCTCGATCGCGCGCAGCTGATCGCGCGGCTCGCGGCGAGCGATCGCATCGCCGAGCCCCGGCCCGAAGACCTGCGCCAGCGCCGCCGGCCGCAGCCGCGGAGGCTCGGCGAACAGCGAGCGCTGCGGCGAGATGGCCGCCGCCAGCTCACCGACCAGGGCCTGCGCGCCGCGCACCTGCGGCTCGATCTCGCCGATGCGCGCGCGCAGCCGACCGAGCGACGTCCGGTGCACGTCGTGCATCCGCGCGACCACGTCGCCGAGCTCGGCCCCGAATGTCTCCGCCTCGCTGCGCCCGAGCCGGATGAGCCGCCCGGCCGCGACCTCGTCGGCGAACCACGCGCGGCCCGACAGCTTCGCGAGCACCTGGTCGATCGCGGCGTTCGTCGTCGACGCCAGCAGGATCCGGTGGCCCTGGGCCACGAGCTCCTCGATCACATGCGTGAGCGTGACCGTCTTGCCCGTGCCCGGCGGCCCCCACACGAACGCGAGCTCGCTGTCGCTGCACAGCTGCACCGCCGCGCGCTGGCTGGCATCGAGCGCGCCGTGATCGCAGCGCAGCGGCGTCGCCACGCGCGACGGCGGATGCTTCCCGAACAGCGCGAGCGCGAGCGCCACCGCATGCCGGCTCGGATCGATCCGATCGAGCGCCTGCACGAGCCGGTCGTACAGAAACCACGGCGCCACCACCAGCGCGACCCGCTCGCCCACGTCGATCGGCTGCATCGCCGCGATGGTGATCCGGCCGCCGTCGATCCGCTCCACCGTGGCGCTACCGTCGCCGCGCGGCGTTCGCAGCGAGGCCACCATGCCGGGCGCCAGGCGCTCCGTCGACGTCGGCACGTCGAAGCGATAGCGGAGCGCGCCCAGGTCCTCGCCATTCGTCAGCCGGATCTCGAACGCCTCGGCCGACTCGCGCATCGCGGCGACCTCGCCCTCGATCCCGCGCTTGAACGCGGCCACGAACTTCGCGACCAGCTCCGTCATCGCAGATCGTCGAGCTTGCGCGCACGACCGCCGCCTTGGGAAGCCGGCGACGCGTACTCACCCGCGTGGAGATCTCCTCGATCTCCGCCGCGTCGTTTCTACTTGCGTTCGATGATCAGGGCTGGCCGCTGCCCTGAATGCCCTGCGGCAGCGCTATCACGTTCTGGGAGATGATCGTGCCCCCGGTGCCGCCGATCACGCGCGCGAGGTCCTTCTGCGTGAGGACGGCGGCGCGTGCTGGAGCCTTGGTCGTGGTCCGCTTCATGACGACGAGCCTACCACGGTCCTTGCGCGATCCGGCCGCCAGCGTCGGTCGGCTGGCGCTACGCTGCGCGGATGTCCGATTCGATCGTTCGTGAAGCGCGGTGTGTCTGCGGCGACCTGCGCATCCGGCTCCAGGGAGAACCGATGATGGTCTCCAGCTGCTGCTGCACGCGCTGCCAGCGCCGCACCGGCGCGCTGTTCGGCGTCACGGTCTACTTTCATCCGGACCAGGCGATCGCCCGCGAGGGCACGTGGTCCACGTTCCATCTCCCCGACGGCTCCACGACGTTCCACTTCTGCCCGCGCTGCGGCTCGAACGTGTGGTGGGTGCCCGACGAGGAGAAGGACGTCTTCGGCGTGGCCGGTGGCTGCTTCGCGGATCCCGCGCTGCCGAGCCCGAGGCGCATGGTGCACACGCGCAACAAGCACCCGTACGTCCGGCCGCCGGAAGGTATCCCGCTCTACGAGGACGCGCCCGAATGACGTCCTGCGCGCGCGGTCACTTCGCGGGACCGAGCGCCTTGCGCAGCTCCGCCGCCGTGAGGAGCTTGGTGTAGACCGGCGTGCCGACGTCGAACTCGCGGGCGCGCGCCAGGCCGCCGACGACGACCGGGTCGAAGCCGGCGTCGCTGACCAGCCGCTGCGCGACCTTGAGCGCCTCGGCGTCGTCGCCCGCGAGCGGGATCCCGATCAGCGGCGCCTTGCGATGCGCCTCGCTCGCGAGGCTGCCCGAGTTGATCGCGTTGAACGCGCGGACCAGCCGCGTGCCGGGGAGAAACTCGGGGGACGCGACCCCGGTGCCCTTCTTGCGCGCGTCGTTGGCCATGTCGCCATCGCGCCCGGGATACGGATTGCACGTATCGAGGACGATCTTGCCCGCGAGCTCGGCCTTGAGGTCGCGCCCGAGGTCGGGGAGCGCCTTGTACGGCACCGACACGAGCACCACGTCGCCGAACGCGGCCGCCTCCTTGGGCGTGCCGACCCGCGCCTTGGGCCCGAGCTGCTTGGCCAGCGACTTCAGCTCGTCAGGATGGCGCGACGAGATCAGCACCTCGTGGCCGGAGGCGACCCACAGCTTGGCGAGCGCCCCGCCGATGTGGCCGGTGCCGATGATCCCGATCTTCAACGGCCGCGCGTCGGGTGCGGCGCGGCTATCCGACGCGAAGAGAGCGCTCAGGAACAGGAGCGAGAGAATCGTGCGCATCGATGTCCTCCGCGCCGACTATGGCACCGCATGGGTGCCGCGTCCCGTTCCGGCGGGCTCGCGCTTCGGGACTACTTCGCCGCCGCAGCCGGACGCAGGCCCTCGGCGACGAGGGCGGCCTGCACACCGGGGCGTGCGGCCACGCGGGCCTGGAACGCGAGCAGGTTCGGGAACTCGCTGAAGTCGAGCTTCAGGAAGTTGATCCAGTTGGTCACCGTGAACAGGTACGCGTCCGCGACGGTGAACTGCTCGCCGAACAGGTACGGCCCCTTCGCGAGCTGCTTCTCGATCAGGCCGTAGCGCTTGCGCAGGTGCTCCTCGCGATCCTTGCGCAGCTCCGGGCTCGTCGTGGGCCGGAACAGCGGCGAGTACGTCTTGTGGATCTCGGAGTTGATGTAGCCGAGCATCTCCTGCACGCGGTAGCGCTCCATCGAGCCCGCCGGCGGCAGGAGCTTGGCGTCGGGCTTCTTGTCGGCGAGGTACTGCACGATCGTCGGCCCTTCGGTCAACAGCTCGCCGGTGTCGAGCTCCATTGCGGGCACGTACCCCTTCGGGTTGACCGCCCAGAAATCGCCGCCGTCGGCCAGCTTCTTGGAGGCGGTGTCGACCTTCACCAGCGTGAGCGGGATCCCGAGCTCCTGCGCGACGATGTGAGGCGACAGCGAGCAAGCTCCGGGGGAAAAGTACAATTTCATGATGTCTCTCTCTTCTTCACACGTTCGGTTGGACAAAGGCGGCGCAGGCGCTTGCCTCGCCGCGCGCAGAACCTAGCGCACTCAGTATCCGCGGGATATGTACTAACCGTTGGTTACTGTGTTTTGTGGTAACCTCTGAGTTACCGATGCCGCTCCCGGTCCGTCGCAACAAGGTGAGCTCGCCGCTCCCGTCCTGCCCGGTCACCACCTGCATGGCGCTGCTGAGCGGCGCGTGGGCCCCCAACGTGATCTGGTATCTGAGCGCACATCCGCGCCGGTTCGGCGAGCTGCGCATTGACATCCCCAAGATCTCGGCGCGCGTGCTCAGCGCGCGGCTGCGCGAGCTCGAGGAGAAGGGCGTGGTCGCGCGCCGCGTGATGCCGACCTCGCCGCCGTCGGTGGAGTACGAGCTGACCGACCTGGGCCGCGAGCTGCTGCCCGCGATCCAGGCGATCATCTCCGTGGGCACCAAGCTCGTGCTGCGCGCGGGTCATTCCGAGGCGGCGCCGCCCCGCCGGCGGGGAGCCGCGCGCGCTGCGCTTCGCCCTCCCCGCGCCGCTGCCACCGCTTCGAACGCGTAGCCCCGCGCGCTGTCGCTCAGGCGCTCGGCACCGTCGCGTCCGGGATCGTTGCGTCGGCGCCCGCGGCGCACTCACTGCACTCGGCCTCGAGCATCGTCCACGCCGGATCCGAGTCGAGCAGGCGATGCGCGCTGACCAGGCGCAGCGCGGCATCGGCGTTGATCCGCGGCTCGCCGTGCGGCTCGTCGAGCAGCATGCGCACGAGCGCGCGCAGGTGCTCTCGGTACGACCGCCACTGGTTGCGTGCAGCCCCCTGCAGCAGCACGAGCCGCTCGGCCGCCGCGCGGTACGCGGTGCCGAGCGACGCCATCGCGGTCGGAAACTCCGGCAACAACAGGATCGGGTACTCCGGCAACAGGCGGTCGGCCGTGCGCAGCGAGGCCTGCGCCAGCTTCTGCGCGGCGATCGTCCCGTTGCCGATCGCGAGCCAGTATTCGGCCAGGACGCGGCGCACGCGCCGGACAGTCGCCTCGGCGTACGGGAGCAGCTGCGCGCGCGCCAGCCGCTGCTGCGCCGCCGCCGCATGCGGCCCCTCGGTGACGTCGAGCTTGGCGACGACCCGCTCGACGCGAAACAGCAGGCAGTGGCGCTCCCGGCCGCCGGGCGACCGCGCGGTGCTCCAGCCGTGCGCGCCGTCGGCGATCTTGAGCACCGCCGGGTTCTCGAGGCCATCGCGCGCGAGCAACTGCGTGCCGGGCGAATCGAGGTACGCGCGCGCGGCCTTGGTCGATGCGAACACCCAGCGCGCGTCGACGATGCGATAGACCGGCGCCGCAGGATCGCCGAGCCACTCGCAGGCGCCCGCGGTGAGCCCGCCCTGGGTCGCGAACGCGCGGTCGTGCAGGTTGGGATTGTTGCTGCGGCGGTCCTTGCCGCGCTGAAAGCCGGCGAGCTCCCCCTCGTCGAGGAACAGCGCGTTCATCGCGGGCGGCTGCGGCCTGGGCGGCGGCGTCTTGCTCAGCGCCTTGAGCTCGGCCCGGATCGTCTGCTCCACGCGGTCGTCGACCGGGTCGCGGCCCGCCAGGCGGCGCACGTCCCGCAGCACCGCGAGCGCGCGCTCGAGGTTGATGCGCCGCGACCCGCGCTGCTGGCCGATCAGCGCGGCCACCAGGAGCCGCTGGTAGGGCGCATACGCCGACGATGACCGCAGCGACCGATGCATCTCGCGCAGGCCCTCGATCGGTCGCGTACGACCGAGCACGCGCTCGGCCGCTGCGACGACCTCCGGCATCAGCAGCATCGGATGGCGCTGCACCACGGTCCACGCCTCGTGCTCGGGCGCGGCGTGAAATGCGCGCAGGAGCTCCTCACCACCGCACACGGGCCACCAGTACGCCACGGGATCGTCGCTCTCGCCCGGCGCACCCGGCGCACTCGTCTTCTGCGCGTTCGCATTCGGTGCGGTCGCGGCCGTGATCATCGTGCTCTGTGCATTGACGCTCAGCATGCTCGTGCGCAGCACGCCCGGGACCGGCGTGCCCGGGGCTGGAGTCGAACCAGCCGCTTCGCTGTGACTCGACATCGATCCTGATACGCTCGAGCGAGGCGATCCGTTGCCGCAAATCAGCACGCGATCTCTGCAGCGCACGACGAGTCATTCGAATTACACAGCCGCGTGAGATTGATCGCGTGCGCGACCGACCAACCGACGATCGTTCACGGTACGACATGGCCCTCGGAGCGGATCGGCGGATCTCGTACTCGTGCCTCGGGTCACATTGCCTCGACGAGCATTCGCAACATTCTCTGTGAGCAACCCGGAGGTTTTTCGGCATTCCGCATATCCGCTCGGCTAAGATCGTCGACCTATGAAGTATCGATTTGTTTGGGGAATCCTGCTTG
>DATIPJ010001047.1:0-9602 GCA_035472155.1 Kofleriaceae bacterium | reverse complement strand
GGGCCCGGTGATTACCGTTTTTTTGCGCCCAGCCTGGACCTGACGGCGTACGTCGTCGACGACACCGCGCGCGAGTGGCTGCTGTTCGCGGTCACGGCGCGGCGCGCCAAGGCGGGCTGGGCGATCTCGGACGTCGAGGTGTGGGACGACGAGGGCCGGTTCATCGCGCACGCCGCCCAGGCGATGTACATCCGAGGCGTCGCCGGCGAGCCGCCGGTGGTCGACGCCTCGGACCGCTGACCAGACGCCGGCCGGGCCGCTACACATGCGGACAGGTCGCACATGGCTCGTCGTGCGGCGCGCTGCGAAATGCGGCAGTGCACAAGAAATCGCTCCCGCACCGATCCGTTTTGCGCGACTCCACACTACCGAGGAAATCCCTCGTGACGAACGATCCCAACAGAGACGTCGCCAAGGAGCACGTGCGCGCGGCACTGTTCCGCCGGCACGAGCCGATCCGGATCGGACGGTTCACGCTGCTCGAGCGGCTCGGCGCGGGTGCGATGGGCGACATCTACGCGGCGTACGACGACCAGCTCGATCGCAAGGTCGCGCTCAAGCTCGTGCGCAGCGGGTTCGTGCGCAAGGGCGACGAGCGCCTCCTGCGCGAGGCCCAGACGCTCGCGCAGGTCTCGCACCCCAACGTGGTGCAGATCTACGAGGCGGGTACCTACAACGGCCGCGTCTTCATCGCGATGGAGCTGATCCGCGGCAAGACGCTGAGCAGCTGGCTCGACGACGCCGCGCAGCTACCGCGCAGCGTGCGGCGCGCCGAGACGCTGCGCCACTTCATCGCCGCCGGCCGCGGGCTCGAGGCGGCGCACGCCGCGGGCGTGGCGCACCGCGACTTCAAGCCCGACAACGTGCTGGTGGGCGACGACGGCCGCGTCCGGGTGGTGGACTTCGGCCTCGCGCGCGCGCTCATCGATGACCTCGTGGAGCCGCCGCAGGGCGAGGGCGATCTGTCGGCGAGCGCGATCCCGCGGCTCGATCACGGGTCGACGATCGAGCACGAGCCCGCGCGCAGCGCGCCGCCGGGGACACAGCAGCTCGCGCGGGCCCGGTCGAGCAGCGCTCCTCTCAAGGCCGCGCTGCGGCTGACCGAGACCGGCACGGTGCTCGGCACGCCGTCGTACATGGCGCCCGAGCAGATGCGCGGCGCGGTGGCGGACCTGCGCAGCGATCAGTTCAGCTTCTGCGTCGCGCTCTACCATGCGCTCTACGATGCGTTCCCGTTCTCGGGCAAGAGCCTGCGCGAGCTTCAGGACTCGATGAGCGCCGAGATCGAGCCCGCGCCGAGCGCCTCGGTGCCGGCGTACCTGCGCAAGGCGCTGGTCCGCGGGCTCGCGGTGCAGCCGTCGCACCGGTTCCCGAGCATGCAAGAGCTGCTCGCCGCGCTCGAGCCCCGGCGGCCGCGCTGGCTGTACGCCGCGGGTCTGGCGGCGGGTGCGCTCGCGCTGGCGATCGCGGCGATCGCGCTCCGGCCCGCCGCCAGCGATCCATGCGCCGCGGCGGATCGCGCCATCGCCGGTGTCTGGTCGCCCGCGCGCCAGGCCGTGGTCCACATCGCGTTCATCCGCAGCGATCTGCCGTTCGCCGAGCCAGCGTGGCGCGGCGTCCAGCCGCAGCTCGACGCGTACAGCGCGCGGTGGGCGGGCGCCGCGACCGAGGCGTGCCGCGCCACGCAGATCGCACACACGCAGTCCGCCGATCAGCTCGATCGCCGCATGCTGTGCCTCGATCGCGGGCGGCGCCAGATCGCCGCGCTGGTCGGCGGGCTCGCCACCGGGGCGCCGAGCGCGGTCGAGCACGCGGTCGAGGCCGCCGCGGCGCTGCCCGACCTCGAGGCGTGCAGCCGCCCCGAGAACCTGGTGTTCGGCGTCGCGCCGCCCCCGCCGACGGTCGCGGCCGAGGTGGCCGCGGTCCGCGATCAGCTCGCCGCAGGCCTGACGCTCGAGCTGCTCGGCCGCGCCGACGAAGCGCTCGCGATCGCGCGGACGGCGAGCGCTGTCACCGAGCGGCTCGGCTACCCGCCGGTCCACGCCGAGGCGCTCGCGCTGGTCGCGCGCGCGATGGACCGCGCGGAGGCGCCCGAGTCGCGCGCCGAGGTCCAGCGGCTGTACTTCGAGGCGCTCACGACCGCGGAGGGCGAGCGCCACGATGCGCTGGTCCACGAGATCTGGGGCAAGCTGGTGATGCTCGCGGTCCGGCGCGACGCCAGCATGGCGCAGGCGCACGCGTGGTGGGACCAGGCACACGCCTGGTGGCAGCGCACCGCCGACGCGGCGCACCCGACGAGCGAGGGCGCGAGCGACGAGGCCGAGCTCCACCACCTGCGGGGCGAGATCTACTATCGCGAGAGCAAGTACGCCGAGGCCGCTGACGCCGAGCGGCGCGCGATCGCGCTGATCGCGCGCGTGCCTGCACAGCCGCTCCAGCTGCCGCGCTACGAGGACGCGCTCGCCAAGTCGCTCGAGATGCTGAGCGGGCTCGACGAGGCGCTCCAGCTGCACGAGCGCGCGCTGGCGGCTGTGAGCGCCGCGCTCGGCGCGAGCCACCCCAACGTGGTCAAGCTCGAGATCAACTACGGCAAGGCGCTGCAGAAGCGCGGTCGACTGGTCCAGGCGCGCGCGGTCCTCGCCGGTGCGCTCGCGAGCATACCGGCGCGTCACCGCGATGCGCGCCAGGATGCCGCCCTGATCGAGGGCTCGCTGTCGGACCTCGATTACCTCGCGGGCGACCTCGACGCCGCCGCGGCGCACGCGCGCACCAGCCTCGAGATCTATCGACGCGCACAGGCGCCCGAGACCCGGCTCGCCGAGGCGCAGACCAACCTCGCCAACGTCGAGCTCAAGCGCCGCGCCTTCGCAAGCGCCCTCGCGCTGTACCAGGATGCGCTGGCGCTCCGCCGCCGCTACCTCGGCGATGGCCACTACCAGATCGGCGTCAACGAGCTCAGCGTGGCCGAGACGCTGCTCGCGCTCGAGCGCCCCGACGAGGCGATGCGCCACTTCCTCGAGTGCGAGCGCATCTTCGCGCGCGGCTCGGGCCAGGACCGCGACACCCAGGCGTGGAAGCTGACCGTGCACGGCGAGATCCTGCTCGCCCAGCGCCACCCCGACGCCGCCGCGCGCGTGCTCGAGCAGTCGATGCCGCTGTTCAGCGACGGCGACGCCGATCCGATCAACCGCGCGTTCGCGACGTGGACGCTCGCACGCGCGCTGCACGAGCTCGGCCGAGATGCCGGCCGCGTGCGCGAGCTCGCCGAGCGCGCCCGGGCGATCTTCGCGGCGCTCGGCGCGCCCAGCGCGCACGACCACGCCGACGTCGTGCGCTTCCTCGCCGCGCTGCCCCCAGGGAATCCGTGATCGCAATGCTGCGATCGCTCGATCGAACGAAGCCACGAGACCACCAGCGAAGGAAACGAGTCATGTCGACCACCCAGAACGAGACCCAGACCGCGCAGCCGCCCGAGCCGCCGCCGATCCCCGACGGCACGTCCGAGATCCCCACCAACCCCACGGACTATCCCGCGGTTCCATCGGGCGGCTCGGGCGACTCGGGATCGACGACGACCAAGTAGCGCATGCAGCCATCACCGCGGGGGCATCGAGACATGTTCGCCAAGCTTCATCTGCTGAGTCAGGACGTTCCGGCGGGAGGTGGCCTGCAGTGGCGCGCGCATCCGTACCTGCGCATGGACGGCGAGGTGCCGCGCGGACCGGCGATCTTCGACTGGAGCGAGCGCCAGCGCGACGACCTCGAGGCGCTGTGGCGCGATCCGTCGACCGACGGCGCGCGCGAGCGACTCGCCCGCGACCTCGCGGCGTTCTGCGGCGAGCTTGGCTGGACGCCCGATCCCAACGTGCTCAAGAGCTCCGAGGAGGACGGCGACGACTATCTGCTCACGCTCAGCGCGGTGGCCCCCGAGCTGTACCTCCTGCCGTGGGAGGTCATCCAGGTCGGCTCGGGCGGCACCTATCTCTCCGACTACGCGAGCGCGCAGGTCCGCTACGCGATCCCCGGGCTCGGGCCGCGCGAGGTCCAGGAGCCTCCGCCGCGGCCGGGCGTCTTGTTCGCGTGGTCGAGCGCGGGCGGCAGCGTGCCGCACGGCGAGCAAGCCGCGGCGATCCGGTCGGCGGCCGAGGCCGGCGGCGCGGCGTTCGACGAGCTCGCCGAGGTCGACGAGCGCAGCCTGCAGGCGGCGCTCGACGCCGGTCCACCGTCGGTGCTGCACCTGCTGTGTCACGGCCTGCCCGGGCCCGAGGGCGAGCCATCGCGCCTGCGGTGGGGCGCGGGCGACAGTCCGTCGGAGATCACCGGCCCGCGGCTCGCGCGGATGCTGCGCTCGCATGCACCGGCGATCCGGCTGGTCGTGCTGAGCGCGTGCGGCAGCGGCGATGGCCGCGGCGACCCCTTGTTCCTGACCAGCTTCGCGCAGGAGCTGCACCGGAGCGGCATCCCGGGCGTGGTGGCGTCGCGCTACCCGCTCAGCGCGCGCGGCTCGACGGTGATGACCCGCGCGCTCTACGATCAGATGCTGCGCGAGGCGTGGTCGCTCGAGCGCGCGCTGCGCCACACGCGGCAGACGCTGTTCCGCGTCGACGACGCCGGCGAGGCGCACACCGGCGACGCCTACGGCATCCAGCTCTACGGGCACGACACCGAGTGGTTCGTCTCGGACAACGACATCGAGGCCGAGCGCCCGATCCTGGCGAGCTATCCGTTCGGCACACCGGCCAGGCCGTCGCCGGCGCGCGAGCCGCCCGCTGCCGAGCTCGCGCTGCAGCTCGAGCGCGGCGCCTCGCTGTCGGGCGACGAGCTGGTCGACAAGCTGCGCCAGCTCAGCGAGGACCACGGGCTGATCGTCGTCGTCAGGTCGGTGCCGGGCCGCGGGCCGGCCGCGGTCATCGTGCAAACCACCGTCGATGGCGCGCAGCGGATCATGGGCGCATGGCGCTCCAAGCGGCTCCAGCTCGCGATCGGCGTGGTGATCGGCGCCGCGATCCTCACCCAGGGGATCCACGCGGCGCTGGCCGGGACGGTCTCGAGCGTGGCGAGCCAGGTCGCGAGCACCACGGGCAAGGTCGCCAGCGCGACGGGCAAGGTCGCCACCATCGGCAAGGTCGCCGCGTCTGGCAAGGCCGGCGCCGGGCTGGCGGCCATCATCGGCGGTGTGACCGCCACCAAGATCGCGGCCGTCGTGGTGGTCGGCAGTGCGGCGATCGTGGGTGCCGCGGTGTACCGGTCGAGCGCGCAGCCGGCCACATCGGCGAGCCACGCGCCCACCAAGGTCGTCGAGCGCGCGGATGCCGCGGTGGCGATGGCGCCCCTGCCCGCGAGGTCGGCAACCGCGCCGGTGGATCCTCCGCCCGTCGCTCCTCCGCCGTCGCCGGCGCCGCCATCGCCGGTGCCGGTGCCGGTGCCGGTGCCGCCGTCGGCCGTGCGGCCAGCCGCCGTGCCACCATCACCCGCGCTGCCATCGGCCGCGCCCTCGCGCAGCATCGCCCCCGCGCCCCCGGCGGGTGGTCCCGTGATCCACACCGACGATCGCGCGCCGGGAGCGACCCCGCCCACCGAGGTCCCTGCCGATGCAGCGATCGTCGCGAGCGCTCCACCGGACGCCGGCGTCGAGGTACCCGCGGTCCGCCGCGAGATGGTCGATGCGGCGACCGACCCGGCCGCGGTCGCGCTGGCTCCCGACGCGGGCGTCGAAGCAGCCCAGCCGACCGTTCCGAGCACCGAGCCGGCGTCCGCGCTCCCGGTGCCGATCGAACCCAGCCGGCTCAAGGCGCAGCAGATCGCCGGTGACACCGATGTCCCGGCGAGCCGCGCCACCAAGGCCTGCATGCGTCGGTATCACCTCGACATCCTGAAGGGCACCGTGCGCCTGTGCGTCGATGCGCGCGGCCGGGTGACGGCGGCGATGTTGACGAGCCAGTCGGATTGCGAGGAGTACAATGACCAGCTGGTCCGAGCTGTGCAGCGGTGGCGCTATCGGCCGTATCTCGTCGATGGCCGCGCGACGGCGGTGTGCAGCACGGTCGAGTTCATGTACGCGAACCACTAGGCAGGAGAAAGGCGCACCGCGGGGTCGCCGATGACGGCGTAGTTGCGCGCGTCGTTGCTCATGATCCACAGCTGGGCGAGCTCGGCGTCGTCAACCGGATCGCCGTAGAGCTGGATCTGGTCGATGCGCTCGGCGAGGTCCGCCGCGAGCTCGGCGTAGCGCACGTTGAACGGCTCCATCGCGAAGCCCAGCCGCTTTCCGGACAGCAGCGCGTCGAGCATGCTCTCGAACGCCGCGAGGTGCCTGTGTGCGCGGGCCTTGCGCTGCGGGTCGTGCCAGACGAACGCGCTGCCCCAGGCGCGATCGATGTGGCCGACGACGGCGAGCGCGCCGCCACCCGGGTGACCGAGCATGCGCTGCGGCAGGCGCGCGACGAGCGGGGCCGGCGCGAGCTCCTTGGCGCGCGCGGGACCGAGCGCGCGCTGCGTGAACTCGTCGCGGGTCGGCGTGCCGGCGCCGTGGCACGCGAACAGAAAGCCGATCATGCCGCGCAGGTCGGCGTCGGCGGGCAGGTCGTCGCCGGCGAAGTAGTCCTCGCGGGCGATGCGGTGGCCGGGGCCGCCCCAGTCCTGGCAGAGCAGGGCGCCCTGCGCGTCGCGCTGGCCGGCGTGGCCCGACGGAAAGCCCATGCCGTGGCTGGCGGTGAACAGCAGCGCAGGCGGATCGCGCAGGAGCTCGACGAGCTGCGCGCGGGTCGCGGCCGCGCCAACGTGCGCCGCGGCGGTGAAGCCGTGGCGCGCTCGGCCGCGCTCGACGTGATCGACGAGCGGCAGGATCAGGTGATCGGCGCTGAGCCGGGTCGCGGCATCGCCGGGGTTGGCCACGCCGACGAACGCGGCGCGCCGGGGCCGCGGGCGCGCGGTCTCGGCGTCGACCACGCTCCGCGCGTAGCGCGCGTACTCGTCGATGGTGTCGAACGCGATCCGGCCGACCGCGTACTGCACGTCGAGCTGGACCTGGATGCGAAATGGGATCTCGTCGGGCGTGGCCACGAGCAGCAGGTAGTACGGGACGTTGTCGGGCCGCACGGGGCCCGGGCCGGCGCCGAGCCGCGCGAGGTACTGCTGCTTGGTCTCGCCGCGGCGATAGCCGAGCTCGCCGATGTACTCGCGGTAGAGGCCGGCGGCCGCGGTGGCCTGGGCGCGGCGATGCGAGAGCAGCGGCGACAGCGCCTCGCGGATCGCGTCCTGGCGCGCCCGGGCCGCGGCGTCGTCGGTGAGCGCGGGAAACACGCATGCCCAGCCGGCCTGCGCGATGTCATCGGGGTCGACGCCATCGACGACCGGGTAGGGCGCCAGCAGCGCGCTCCGGCTGCGCTGCTGGAGATCGGCGAGCTCGGGCGATTCGAGCGTGCGCCCGCTGGCGACGCGCGCGAGCTGGGCGATGTCGACCGCCGGCCATAGATACTCGCCGGTCGTGGCGTCGATGCCATTGCACGCGAGCGCGCCGGCGAGGTCTGCGCTGCGGTCCTCGGTCGTGGGTTTCATCGCGATCCCTTGTCGTGTGCGCGGCCCAGCAGCGCCGCGAGCGCCGCGCGGCCTGCCTCGCGGTAGATCCGGGTCGCGTCGATCAGCTCGCTGCGCGACAGGCCGGCGCGCGCCGCGACCACGCCGGGGCTCTCACCGCCGGCGATCGCGAGCGCCGCTTGCTCGAGGACGTTGATCGCTTGCTCGTCCGCCGGCGCGGCGCTGGCGCCGTCGGGGGCGCGCGGCGCTGGCCTCGGCGGCTCGCTGCGGCCGAGCGGAAGGCGGACCGCCGGATCGCCGAGCAGCGCGTACCCGAGCAGGTCCTGGTGCAGCATCCACAGGTTGCCGAGCGCGAGGCGGTCCTCGGGCGTGGCGCCCTCGATGCTGCCGTCGCGCTTGCAGCGGTCGTAGTGCGTGGTGAGCGCGGCGCCGACCGCGTCGAGCTGCATCCGCAGGGTCAGCGCGGCGGCGCCCACGCGCTCGCCGGCGACCAGCTTGGACATCGCGTGAAAGAAGTTGAGCGATCGATTCGAGCCGGTGATGCGCCGCGCGTCGCCCTCGCCGGTGACGTGCAGCTCCTCGTAGCTGTAGCTCCACGCCAGGTCGATGTGGCCGAGCAGCGCGAGCGGGCCCTCGGGGTGCGCGAGCGCGGCCTTGCCCAGCCCCGACACGAAGCCGCCGCCGTCGTCGAGGCCGCGCAGCGCGTGCACCACGGGCCCGGTGTCCATGCCGTGCGCGGCGAGCATCTCGAGCCAGTGGCGATACGCGCTCAGCTGTGGCGTGCCCGCGCCGAAGCACGCGAAGTAGATCCACAGGCCGCCGGGCAGGAACGGCTGTGCGCGCAGATCGTCGGCGGTGAGGGCGCCCTCGAGGCCGAAGCTCATGTCGCCCTGGTGCGCGCGCGCCTCGGCGGGCGACCAGCGCCGGCGGCGCGGCGGGCCCAGGCCGTGGCTCATCGACAGCAGCACCGACGGCTGCGCGATCGCCGCGAGCCGGCGCAGCTCGTCGGGCTCGGGCGAGGCCGCGCCATGCGCCTCGACCGCGGCCGGAAACGCGCGCGGCTTGTCGGCGGCGGTCCGCGCGCACCGCTCGCGGCAGGGCTCGATCAGCTTGGCGTGGCCCTCGGCGCTCGCGCGCGTGCCGTCGTGCACGGTGTAGAACAGCGCGCGTGCGCGCGGCGCGGGCGACGGCGTGCGCTGCCACGCGAGCACCTTGTCGGCATACGCCGCGTAGCCGTCGTCGGTGGCGCACGCGAGCCGGCCGGCGATACCGTCCTGCGCGAGCACCTGCTGGGTGGCCTGCGAGACCTGGTCGAGATCGCCCAGGACCAGCAGGTAGCGCGGCCGGCGCGCCTCGTCGTCGCCGTACGCCGCGGGGTAGGCGGACTTCTTCCACGCGAGTGCGCGCTCGGCGTCGAGGCCGGGCGGCACGCGGATGGTCAGCACGGGGGCGCGCTGGTCCTCGGCGCGAGCCGCCGCGAGTCGCCGCACCAGCGCCTCGAGCCGCGCGCCGCGGGCGTCCGCGGTCGTGACCACGGCCCAGCCCTGGCGCTCGAGGTCGTTGGCGTCGGCGGTGATGTCGGCGAGGAAGCGCGCGTCGCGCGGCGGCACCGGCGCCGCGACCGATGCCGCGGCTCCCGGATCGGCCTCGCCATCCAGCATCGGACCTCCATCGTCCCCGTGCGCCAGCAACAGGTGCATGCCCCCTCCGCCCGCGAGTATGCACGAAGATGTCCGTTGACGGCGCGCGCAACAACGACGAGCGTCGTGATCGCAGCATGGGAGGCGACGTGTCGATCGAGCTGTTCCTCAGCCCCGCCGGCGGCGGCGGTCCGTCGCTGCCGCGGGGCCTCTCCACCCACACGCTCGGCGAGGCGGCGCACGCACCCGACACGGCGAACCTCGCGCCGGTGAGCCATCTCGATCCGGGCGGCGATCCGGGCTCGCTGCGCGACCAGGGCTGGGGCGTGATCGCCCCCCGCGGCGAGGCCGGCGATCGCCTGCTCGCGCTCGCGCGCCCGCTGCTCGAGCAGCGCGCGGCCGACCAGGACCGCGAGGTACCCGTGT
>DATIPJ010001046.1:0-2746 GCA_035472155.1 Kofleriaceae bacterium | reverse complement strand
GAACCGACGACCCTGAGCGCCGGCGGCTCGGTGTCCCGCACATCCGCGGGAGCACACCGCGCGGCGGGGCTCACTGCCGCCTCGTCGGACGTCGACGGTTGGTGCCTCACGTCGAGCGTTGACGCAACAACTGTGCCTGCGCACCGCGAAACTCCTAAGACGGAACCGCCGCCGGGTGCGCCGGCGCCCTCGGGACCGGGTTATGTTCCGCGCGCCGTGTGAGTCGCGCCTCCGGCGTCCGCTCGCGGTTCGAATGACGCCCACGTTGCATGTTCGCGCGAGCCGCCGGACGGGGACCGACCTGCCGGCGCGGGGTCGCGCGTGACCTCGTACTGGCCGCTGCTCGGCGTCGCGGTCGTCGTCGCCGGGTTCGCGCTCAAGCGCAACCCGATGGTGGTGGTCGTCAGCGCCGGGGTGGTCAGCGGCCTCGCGGCCGGCAAGTCGCCCGGCGAGCTGCTCGAGCTGCTCGGCACGTCGTTCGTCAACAGCCGCTCGCTCCTGCTGTTCACGCTGACCTTGCCGGTGATCGGCGTGCTCGAGCGCGCCGGCCTGCGCGAGCGGGCGCGCGCGTGGATCCTCGGGTTCACGCGGCTGACCCTGTCGCGGCTCCTGATCGCGTACATGGCCGTGCGCCAGCTGCTTGCGATGATCGGCCTCATCTACATCGCCGGCCACGCGCAGACCGTGCGGCCGCTGCTCGCGCCGATGACCGACGCGACCGCGACGCGCACCATGGGCGCGCTCGACGACGATTCACGCGAGCGCGTGCGCGCGATCTCGGCAGCGACCGACAACGTGGGTGTGTTCTTCGGCGAGGACGTCTTCCTGGCGTTCGGCGCGGTGCTGCTGATCAAGGGCTTCTTCGACGGCCAGAACATTCACCTCGACCCGCTGTCGATCGGCCTGTGGGCGCTGCCGACCGCGATCGCGGCGTTCGTGATCCACGCGGTGCGCATCGTGGTGTTCGAGCACCGCCTGCGCCGGCGGCTCGCGGCCCAGCAGCCGGGCTCGGCGCCCGCGGCCGCCCGCGAGGAGGGCTGAGCGTGCTGACCCTGTCGCACGTGTACTTCGTCATGGGCGCCTTGCTCGTCAGCTCGGCAGTGATCAACGCGATCGAGCGCAAGTGGTGGAACGCCGCGTTCTGGATCATCCCCGCAGCGCCATGCCTCGTCGGCGATCAGATCGTCGCCGCGACCAAGGCCGGCACGAAGTGGCCCGCCCAGGCGATGGGCGTTGGCGTGATCCTGCTCGCGCTGATCGCGTCCCGCACCCGGGGCGGCGTCCCCGACCGCGATCCGGCGGACCGCGAGGCCTCCGCCCAGCGGCTCGGCGATCGGCTGTTCGTGCCGGCGCTCGCGATCCCGGTGCTCGTGGCCGTGCTCGTCCTCTACGTGCGCTACGTCGGCTGGCCGGTGACCCGCCTGCTCGACGTCAACCAGTCGGCGCTGATCTCGCTCGGCATCGCGACGATGGTCGCACTGGTCGTGGCGCTGATCATCACCCGCGCGCGGCCGATCCACGGCCTCACCGAGGGCCGCCGGCTGCTCGATGCCATCGGCTGGGCCGTCGTGCTGCCGACCCTGCTCGCCACCCTCG
The DNA here is from genome assembly GCA_035472155.1 of Kofleriaceae bacterium. Taxonomy (GTDB): domain Bacteria; phylum Myxococcota_A; class Polyangia; order Haliangiales; family Haliangiaceae; genus JABFXX01. Next base: position 1,150 of record DATIPJ010001046.1, on the reverse strand, counting down.
GCGCCGTCTTCGTCGACACCGGCGTCGGCAAGGCGGTCGCCGCGGTGGTCAGCTACGTGATTCCGACCCAGAGCTGGCTGGCGTGCCTGCTCGCCTACGGCCTGGGCATGGTCGCGTTCACCGCGATCATGGGCAATGCGTTCGCAGCCTTCCCGGTGATGATGGCCGGAGTCGGACTGCCGCTCTTGATCCAACGCCACGGTGCGAACCCCGCCGCGCTCGGCGCGCTGGGCATGGTGACCGGCTACTGCGGCACGCTGCTCACGCCGATGGCGGCGAACTTCAACATCGTGCCGGCGATCCTCCTCGAGCTGCGCGACCAGTACGGCGTGATCCGCATGCAGGTGCCGACCGCGCTGGCGCTGCTCGCGGCCAACTTCGTGCTGATGATGCTGCTCGTGTTCCGCTGATCGATCCGGAGTACGGATCACTCTCCATCTCCACGACGGGCCGTGGTAGCAACGTCGAGATGGGGAAGTTGGATGGCAACCCGGTGGGCGCGCCAGGCCTGATCACAGTGCGCGGACCCCGAGCCACGACGCCGGCATGACACCGTCGGTATCGCAGGCAGACTGCCTCGCTGCCGCCGATATCGACGCATTCGTGCGCGGGCAGGCGAGTCAGGAATGTCGCGCCGTCGTCGAGGCGCACATCGCGTCGTGCTCTGCCTGCCGGACGCTGATCTCCGCGCTGCTCAAGCTCGAGCACGACCGCGGGACGCTGGTGTCGACCGCTCCGTCTCGCCGCCGGCCCGACACCGACTCGGACTGGGAGGTCGCCGTCGGCGAGCGCGTCGGGCGCTACGTCCTGCACGAGCGCCTCGGCACCGGCGGCATGGGCGTCGTGTTCTCGGCCAGCGATCCCGAGCTCCACCGCAAGGTCGCGCTCAAGCTCCTGCGCGCCGACTTCAGCCAGCCCGACAAGGCTCGACTGGGGGCGCGGCTCCGTCGCGAGGCGCAGGCCATGGCGCAGATGGCCCACCCCAACGTCGTGACGGTCCACGATGTCGGGACCTGGGGCGACCGCATCTTCATCGCGATGGAGCTGGTCGCCGGGCACACGCTGTCCGAGTGGCTGGCGGCGGATCGCCGGACCTGGAGGCAGGTCGTGTCCATGTTTCTCTCCGCCGGCCACGGCCTCGCGGCCGCGC
>DATIPJ010001045.1:0-3363 GCA_035472155.1 Kofleriaceae bacterium | reverse complement strand
GGTGCGCGCACGGGCCGCCCGCGGCGCGCGTGACCGGACTCAGCACCGCAGACATCGCCCCGGTCGGGGACGAGCGCGACTTCGTGCAGCGCCGCGAGTGAGCCGCGACTACCTCGCGCAGGGCGAGCCGCCGCGCGGCCGCACGTCCGCTGCGCCTCAGGGCTCGAGGCCGAGCAGCTCTTGCGCCTCGGGATCCGGCGGCCGACATACCACGCGGTCGACGGTGGCCATCTTGGCGTGGATGACGTCGCACACCGGGGTGAACGACGCCTTCTGGAACGCGCGCAGCGACGCCTGATTGTCCGACGCGATCAGCGCCCACGAGCGGTACGCATCGGTTGCGCGCAGGTCCTTGGCGAGCTGCTCGAGCATCACCGGCGCGACCGCGCGGCCGCGTGCGGCTGGAGCGACGTACACGCTGTGAATGTAAGCATCGTACTTGGACATCCGCAGCACCCGGCCCAGCTCGGGAGCCTCGATCGGGCCTCGCGCGGCCCACGCGATGCCGGCCGGGCGAACGCCGAGCGTTGCGAGCACGGCCTGATCCCCGCGGCGCCACTGGTTGCGAGCGGTCGCCTCGTCGAGCGCGAGCTGCTCGAGGAGGTCGGCGCGGTGGGAATCGTCGAGCTTGCCGTAATCGGCCTCGGAGAAATGGGTGAGCTCGAGGCCGGCGATCGGCGCGATGCCGCGCGTCCACAGCTGGCCGCGGTAGAGGCAGTAGCGATCGTACTGCGCGACACTGGCCGCCGCGGTGCGGATGCGGGTCCAGGCGGCGCGGGCCTGGGCGGCGGCGACCGCAGGGGTCTCGCGTGCGCGGCGGGCGCGGCGGGTGACGCTCGACAGCGTGCGGCCGACGCTCGCGGTGGTCGAGTGGCCCCACACGCGGACGGCGAGCACGGGCTGCTTCGACGACGGCAGCGGCGGCAGCGTGTACTCGACCGCGCCCTGCACGACGTCGAGCGCGATGCAGCCGCGGGCGCGCGCCGCGAGCGCCTCGGCGTGGAGCAGGCGCGCCGACGCGCGCACGGCCTGCGGATCGACCGCCATCGCGAGCACGACCGCGCGGTCGCCGTCGTCGACGACCAGCGCGACCGCGGAGGCCTCGCCGAGCGAATCGTCGAGCCGCGCGAGCCGCACGCGGCCGGTCTTGCCCAGCTCCATCGCGACCTGCTCGAGGAGCCCGGTCGCCTCGGGGTCGGCCAGCGGCGAAGGCTCGTCGCGCTCGGCCCACTCGAGGCGCGACAGCCGGCGCAGCGTGGAGAGGCCCTTGCGCATCGCGGGCAGGTCGTCGCCGGTGGTCACCGAGAGCGCGCCCTCGATCGGCTCGGGCTGCGCGAGCGCGAGCGCGATCCGGGTGGCGCCGCCCGCCGACGGCGAGCTCTCGACCGTGTAGCCCAGCGGCGCGATCCGCTGGCACAGGTTGGCGCGCATGCGCGATGGATCGGCGAGCGGCTCGAGATCGACCAGGTCCCACGTGGCAGCCTCGTCGATCAGCTTGCGCGCGATCGCGATCCCGGCGCGGTCCTCCCAGCCGGGGCGGGCGAGGAGATCCAGCGCGGGCGGGCGCGGGCCGGCGTCGCCGATCATGCGCAGCTCGCGCACGTCGAGCAGCGCGACCTTCACGGTGCGGCGGTAGAGCGCCGCGAGACACACCAGATCGCCGGCGCGCGTGCCGTTGCCATCGCTCTCGGCAGCGCGCCCGACCATGACGTGGAGCTCTGCGGCGAGCGTGGCGTGATACGCCTGCCACCAGGGGATCAACCACTCGGGACCGCGGAACAGCGCACCGGTGCCGAGACCGGCGAGTGCGCGCCACTCTGCCTCGATCGCTTGCAGCGCGGACGTATCGCGGACGACGGAAACATCAACGGCCATTCGCGGCGCGACGTTATCATGGCGCTCGATTGTGGGCGCGTTGCCTTCCGCAACGCCGCCGGCAGCGCCGGCCGGTGGAATGGGTGGAAATGGGGTCACACCGTCACGACCGTGCTCCATGCAGCGCCTCGATGCAGGAGTGGTACCTCATTGGAGCCGCCGCAGCACGCGCGCAAAAAATCCATCGGTGCCGTGACGGTGCGGTGTGACCGTAAATACCTCGCCATCACCGAGAGAGCGCGCGCGATCCCCGAGGATCTCGGAAAGTGGCTGTGTTGCAAGGTTTGGCCCGACCATTGTGTTCCGTGCGCCCCTCGCTTCGCTGTTCCGGGCCGACCGCGCCTCCGGCGTGTCGCCCCGGGCTCCGCTCGGTTCGCACACCGTGGACACGACGCTCTCGTTCTCGACCGTGAGCAGCGTACACGTCGCATACACGAGGCGACCGCCGGGCGCGACGAGCTCGCTCGCGCCACGGAGGATCTCGGTCTGGCGCGCGGCGAACGCGGCGAGATCGGCGTCGCGCAGGCGCCAGCGCGCCTCGGGGTTGCGGCGCAGCGCGCCGATGCCGGAGCACGGCGCATCGACGAGCACGACATCGGCCTTGCCGCGCAGCGCATCGAGCGCGGGCGGCCATGCGCCGGCTTCGAGCGGGACCGCCTGCGCCGACGACACCCCGGCGCGGCGCGCGCGGCGGCGCAGCTCCTCGAGCTTGTGCGCGTCGATGTCGGTCGCCACGATGCGTCCGCGGTTGCCGAGCCGCGCCGCGATCGCGAGCGTCTTGCCGCCCGCGCCGGCGCAGAGATCGATGACGAGCTTGGCGCCCGGCACCGCGGCCAGATCCGCGAGCAGCTGGCTGCCTTCGTCCTGCGCCTCCATCGCGCCGCGCTGGAACGCCTCGAGCGCGAACAGATTCGTGCGCGACTCGAGGTGAAGCGCGGTATCGCACCACGCACCCGGCCGGGTCGCGATGCGCGCGCGAGACAGCTCGGCGGCCAGCGCGTCGCGGTCGCCGGTCAGCAAGTTGGCGCGCACCGTCATCGGAGCCCGCTGGTTGAGCGCCAGCGCGAGGGCCTCCGCCTCGTCGCCCCAGTCGGCGACCAGCCGCTCGGCGAGCCAGTCGGGCAACGACGCGGCGAGCCCGATCCGCAGGGTAGCCTTACGCTCGCGCGCGATCGCATCGTCGACGGTGGCGACCGCGTTCCAGTCGAGCTCGGCGATCTCGCGGGCGGCGCGCGCCGGTTCGATCAGTCGCTCGAGCACGAGCAGCGCGAGCAAGCGCTCGAGGTCGCGCGGGGCGCGTTGCACCTTTCTGCCGCGCGCGAGCGCTGCGTCGACCCGGCGCAAATGGCGCACGAGGCCGTACAGAGTTTCACCGATGAAGCGGCGCTCGTGTGATCCGATCCACGACTCCTTGCGGAACACGGTGGCCAACCGGTCGGTCACGAACCCCCAGTCCATGCGCGTGCGTTGCCACAGCTCCAGCAGCAC
>DATIPJ010001044.1:0-2001 GCA_035472155.1 Kofleriaceae bacterium | reverse complement strand
ACGACGTCGATCGGTTCGACAACCACTTCTTCTGTATCTCGCCGCGCGAAGCGGATCTGATGGATCCCCAGCAGCGACTGTTCCTCGAGGTCGCGTGGGCGGCCATCGAGGACGCCGGCCATACACCGGGAACGCTCGGCGACGACACGGGCGTGTTCGTGGGCGCGTGCGCCTCCGACTACGCGCTGTACGCAAACCCGGCGGCGATGGTCGATCGCGAAGGCGCCTATCGCAACGCGGATCTGTTCCAGATCGCCAACCGCGTGTCGTTCCACTTCGACTTTCACGGTCCGAGCATCACGATCGACACCGCGTGCTCGGCGTCGGGCACCGCGCTGCACCTCGCGTGCACGAGCCTCGAGCGCGGCGAGTGCCGCGCCGCGCTGGTCGGCGGCGTCAACCTGTACCTGCATCCGAGCAGGTTCGTGCAGTACGCCCAGATGCAGATCCTGTCGCCCGACGGGATCTGCCGGCCGTTCGGGGCGGGCGCCAACGGCACGGTCTTCGGCGAGGGAATCGCGGCCGTCGTGCTCAAGCCCCTGCGCGCGGCTCGCGCGGACGGCGATCACGTGTACGCCGTGATCCGCGCGACCGCCTGCAACGCCGGCGGGCGGACCAGCGGCTTCACGGTGCCCAACCCACACGCGCACCGCGCGCTGGTCTCCCAGGCGCTGCGCCGAGCGGCGATCGACGCGCGCACGGTCAGCTACGTGGAGGCGCACGGCACCGGCACCGAGCTCGGGGACCCGATCGAGGTCCGCGGCCTGTCGATGGCGTTTGCCGAGAACTCCCACCTGGCGGGTCATCGCGCCGATACGCGGTACTGCGCGCTCGGATCGATCAAGGCGAACCTCGGGCACCTCGAAGCCGCGGCCGGTCTGGTCGGCGTGATCAAGGTGCTGCTCCAGCTCGAGCACCGGCGACTCGTTCCATCGCTGCATGCGGAGCCATCGAATCCGCTGATTCCGTTCGCATCGTCTCCGTTCCAGCTCCAGGGCAGCGAACGGCCGTGGGAGCGCCCGCGCCTGATCATCGACGGCGTCGAGACCAGCGTGCCGCGCCGGGCCGGCGTGAGCTCGTTCGGCGCGGGTGGCACGAACGCGCACGCGATCCTCGAGGAGGCGCCCCCGCACGAGCGCGAGCCGGGGGGTGCCGAGGTGGTGGTCCTCGCAGTGTCGGCGCGCACGGATCAAGGGCTGGCCGCGCGGGTCGCCGAGCTGCACGCGTACTTGGTTCACCAGCTGGCCCTACCGTCGGGCGAGCGCGTCGAGCTCGCCGACGTCGCCCACACGCTGCGAGTCGGGCGCGAGGCGATGGCATGCCGGATGGCGATCATCGCCGGAGACCTCGCGCAAGCGGCCGCGCGGCTCGACGACTTCATCGCCGGCCGGAGCCAGGCGAGTGAGCCCGCGATCGATGCGCGCTCGGCCGCGGCGGACCTCGCGATGCGTGCGCGGCGATGGGTCGCCGGTGGAGGGCTCGACGACCTGCCGGCGCCGGCGGCGCCGCTGCGCCGCGTGCGATTGCCGACCTATCCGTTTCGCGGACAGCGGCGCTGGCTGGGGAGCGCGGGTCGCGCTGCACCGCCGACCGGGAGCGAGCCTGCGCTCGACGTCGCGCGGTTTCGCCTGTCCGAGCATGTCATCGATGGCGTTGCGATGCTGCCGGGGGTCGCGGCCCTCGCGCTCATGGTCGACGCGGTGAGGCCGTTCGAGCGCGGGCCGCTGCGGCTCGACGACGTCGTGTGGACGGCCGCGGTGCGCGGATCGCAACCGACGCTGGCGGTGCGCGTCGCCACCGACTCCGCCGACGGCGGCGCCTGGGCGATCGAGATCGAGCAGCTCGGCGCCGAGCCGACTCCGTGCGTGCGCGGCCGGATCCGGCGTCTCGCCGATTCGTCGCCGACACCGCATCGCGACCTCGACGCGATCCGCCGGCGCTGCACCGAGCGCATCGAGGGCAGTGCGCTCTACCAGCGCTTCTCGCAGCTCGGGCTCGCGC
>DATIPJ010001043.1:0-6112 GCA_035472155.1 Kofleriaceae bacterium | reverse complement strand
CACGGTGAGCTTGTACTGGACGAAGTCCTGGAACAGCGTGCCGAGGTGGGCGTACCAGTGCACGAGGTCGAGGTCGCGCAGATCGACGCCGTTGACCAGGATCTGGCCGCTCGTGACGTCGTAGAACCGGCACAAGAGCTTGATGATGGTCGACTTCCCGGCGCCGTTCGCCCCGACCAGCGCGACGCTCTCGCCGGGCTCGAGCACGAAGCTCACACCCGAGAGTGCGGCGCGCCCCGACGGATAGCAGAACGACACGTCGCGGAACTCGATGCGCGGCGGACGGACCTGTGCGAAGCGATGCGGCGGCTCGGCGAGCGGGATGACCCGCGGCAGCGCCATCAGCTCGTTCCAGTGCCGGACGTAGCGCAGGTTCTGGTAGACCATGCTCGCCGAGCCACCCGTGTCGGCCGCCGAGGTCGCGAGCTGCTGCAGCATCGTGACAAAGAACGCGAAGCTACCGACCGACAGGGCGCCGGCCGTCACCCGGGGCAACATGGCCCACGCGAGGCCGAACACCAGCGCGCCCTCGGCGAGCGGTGCGATCACGCTGACCCGCCGGTAGCGGTCGAGCGGCTGCTTGCCGAGTGAGAAGATCCGCGACTGGATCGCGCGGTAGCGCGAGAGCAGCGACGGCGCGGTGCGGAACACCTTGAGCTCGCGCAGCGCGCTGGCCTCGGAGAGCAGCTCGCCGAAGTACCACAGCTTGCGCGCCTCGGGCGCGCCCGAGCCGTACATCGACCATTGCATGTCGCCGAACCGGAGCCGGACGACCACGCGCGGCACCGTGCCCGCGATGACCGCGGCGACGATCCATGCGCCGTACGGCGCGAGCGCGATCGCCGCCGACACCACGCCGATGCCGGCGATGAGCGCGTACGACAGCATGCGAAAGAAGTCGGGCACGCGCCACTGATGGGTCGTGCGCACCTTGGTGATCAGCGTCTGCACCTCGGGACTCTCGAGATGCGGAATGTCGAGCTGTGTCAGCTTCTCGCAGAACTGATATGCAAACGTATCCTGTAGCCGATAGCGAAAGACGTAATCGTAATATTGCTCGTGCAGTCCGAACCGGACCGCCGCGTTGATCGCGACGATCGCGAAGTGCATGGCGACCACGACCACGACGATGACCGGCACGGTGGCCTGCCCCGGGGAGACCACGACCACATGATCGACGAGCGCGGCGAGCGTGAGGCCCGAAGCGATCGGCGCGAGCGCCGCCACGAAGGCGGTCAGGTAATAAAGGAAGGTCAGCTGCGCATCCATGCGACAGGCGACGGCCAGGATGCCGCGCGTGTCCCGGACGGCAGCGACGAGCTTCGAAACCCAGTTGCGTTTCACATTCACCTCGAGGCCCCGGCACCCGGGGCAAGAACGAGCACCGAAAACGAAAAGGACCGACGCAAGCCCAGCGAATGGGCGAGTCGGTCCGGCGGTGCCCGAGCGGCGAAGCCGCGAGGACCAAGATGATAGCGAGAGCGCGAGGCGCTCGAGCTCGAGGTCAGGCAGTCAGCGGACGGATCTCACCCCTGGGACGGGAGATCGACATCGAAGACACCGGCACTACGCATGACCATCCTCCAAGCGAATGTGAGCACAGCGGCTCGCGGACAGAAACTAGCAGCGGCCTCCGCGGTGGTCAATTGAAGTGGGGGCGCGTTGAGCCAGCTGCCGTCCAATGCCACGGGACTCGATGGGGCTCGACGGGCCCAATCGGTCGACAGTCTGTCCGCAGAGCGGCATTGCAGGGGCAGGTTGGTCGGGTGTATTCCGTGCGCGCACGCACAGGGGCGTGGGCAGGTGTTCACATTGCTTCATCGCGAGTTCGCAAACTTATGGCCCGACCCGTGCTACCCCGGATCATCGAATGATGTCGGAACCTGCCGCGCCCGAGCTCGCGCAACCCCCGAGGACAAAACGCGGATCGTTGATGGTCCGCCTGGTCATCGGCGCTGCGGTGGTGGTCGCAATCGTGTGGTTTCTGCGCTCGAGGCACCAGGATCGGACCCCGTCGGGCGGAGGCACCGCGGCAACTGCGCCGGGTAACGGCGCACCCAGGAGCGGTTCGCGCGAAGAGGGCGGCGCGGAGGGCCGCGTGGTCACGGTCCAGGTCGCGACCGCCGATCGCAAGGCCCTCCCGATCTGGCTCGAGGGCCTCGGGACGGTCGCCGCGATGCAGCAGGTGACCGTGAGGCCGCAGGTCGATGGACGGATCGAGAAGATCCTGTTCACGGAGGGTCAGGCGGTGAAGAAGGGCGACGTGCTGGTCCAGATCGATCCGCGGCCGTTCCTGGTCGCGCTGCACCAGGCGCAGGGCGCGCTCGCGCGCGACCGGGCGCAACTCGAGACCAACCAGACCAACCTCAAGCGCTACCAGGGGCTGAAGGCGCAGAACCTGGTCGCCGGCCAGCAGGTCGAGGAGATCGCAGGGCAGGTCGGCCAGTTCGAGGGCTCGGTCAAGATCGATCAGGCGCAGATCGAGAATGCGCAGCTCCAGCTCGATTACGCGCAGGTCAAGGCGCCGATCGACGGCATCACCGGCATTCGCCAGGTCGACGCCGGCAACATCATTCATCAGACCGACACCAATGGCATCGTGGTGATCACGGCGATCGATCCGGCCGCGGTGTTCTTCACCGTGCCGCAGGATCAGCTGGGGAGCGTGGCGCAGGCGCAGGCGCACGGCGACGTGCCGGTCGAGGTCTACAGCCGCGACGGCGCGACTCGGCTCGCCACCGGCAAGCTCGCGGTGCTCGACAACCAGGTCAATCAGACCACCGCGACGCTGCGGCTCAAGGCGCTGGTGCCCAACCCCGAGCGCCAGCTGTGGCCCAACGCGTTCGTCAAGGCGCGCATGCTGGTGGAGACCCGCAGGGGTGCCATCGTGGTGCCGACGGTCGCGATCCAGCACGGGCCGCAGGGCACGTACGTCTATGCCGTCGGCGCCGACAAGACGGCGCAGATGAAGCCGGTCACGGTCGCGCTCACCACCGGCGACGTCGCGGTCGTTGGCAAGGGCCTCGAGGGCGGCGAGAGCGTGATCATCGAGGGCCAGAACCAGGTGCGGCCCGGCGGGCGCGTCGAGCCAGCGCATCCCAACGGCGGAGGCGGCGCGCCGGGGCCCGGGCGACCGGGCGGCGGATCGGACCGGCGCGGCAAGCGCGGCTCGGGCGACGCACCGGTGCCCGCAGCGGAAGGCACCCCCAGCGAGGCGCCGGCGAGCGGCTCGGGCAGCGCCGGGCAGCGCAGCGGCGGTCGCGCGGTTCGTCCGAGCACCGGACAGCTGGCGCCTCGTCCGGATAGCGGACAACCGGCGGGCGGCCCGCGCGGCGGGCAGGTGGCCGCGGGCGCGAGCGGCGGCCCGTGAGCATCTCCGAACCGTTCATCCGCAGGCCGGTCGCGACGACGCTGCTGATGGTCGGCCTCCTGCTCGCGGGCATCACCGGCTATCGCGCGCTGCCGGTCGCGGCGCTGCCGCAGGTCGATTACCCGACGATCGTCGTCTCGACGCAGCTGCCCGGCGCCTCGGCCGACACCATGGCCTCGTCGGTGACCACGCCGCTCGAGCGCCAGTTCGGCCAGATGCCGTCGCTGGCGCAGATGACGTCGGTGTCGAGCTTCGGCAGCTCGCAGATCACGCTGCAGTTCACGCTCGATCGCGACATCGACGCCGCGCAGCAGGACGTGCAGGCGGCGATCAACGCCGCGTCCAACCTCTTGCCGCGCACGCTGCCCGCGCCGCCGACCTACTCGAAGAGCAACCCGGCGGATCAGCCGATCCTGACCCTCTCGGTCACCTCGGATACGCTGCCGCTCGCAGAGGTCGACGACTTCGCCGACTCCGTGCTCGCGCAGAAGATCTCCCAGGTCTCGGGCGTGGGCCTGGTGGCGATCGGCGGTGGCCAGAAGCCCGCCGTGCGCGTGCAGGTCGATCCGGTCGCGCTCGCCGGCACCGACCTGACGATCGAGGACGTGCGGACGGCGATCGCGGCCGCCAACGTCAATCAGCCCAAGGGCAACCTCGACGGCGCGCGCCAGAACTGGGCGCTGGCGACCAACGATCAGCTCGCCAACGCCGCGAGCTTCCGCCCGCTGATCATCGCGTACAAGAACGGCGCGCCGGTGCGCCTGGTCGATGTCGCCACGGTGATCGATGGCGTCGAGAACGCGCAGCTCGCCGGCTGGACCGGCGTCGCGGGCTCGCAGCTCCGGCGCGCCATCGTCGTCAACGTCCAGCGCCAGCCGGGCGCCAACATCATCGAGGTCACCGACAACATCAAGAAGCTGCTGCCGCAGCTGCGCGCCTCGATGCCGCAGGCGATCGACGTCGCGGTGATCTCCGACCGCACCGAGACCGTGCGGGCCTCGGTCGACGACGTCCAGTTCACGCTGCTGCTCACGATCGGCCTCGTCGTCGGCGTGATCTACCTGTTCCTCGGCAGCCTGCGCGCCACGGTGATCCCGGGCGTCGCCGTGCCGCTGTCGCTGATCGGCACGTTCGGCGTGATGAAGCTGTGGGGCTTCTCGCTCGATAACCTCTCGCTGATGGCGCTCACGATCTCGACCGGCTTCGTCGTCGACGACGCGATCGTGATGGTCGAGAACGTGTCGCGCTACATCGAGCACGGCGACAAGCCGTTCGACGCCGCGATCAAGGGCGCCAAGCAGATCGGGTTCACGATCGTGTCGCTGACCGTGTCGCTGGTCGCGGTGCTGATCCCGCTGCTGTTCATGGGCGGCCTCGTCGGCCGGCTGTTCAACGAGTTCGCGGTCACGCTCGCGATCGCGATCGTCATCTCGGCCGTGCTCTCGCTGACACTGACCGCGATGATGTGCGCGTGGATCTTGAGGCCGCACGCCGAGCAGAACCCGGGCGTGCTGGCGCGCTGGTTCGAGCGCGGGTTCTCGGCGCTCGGTCGATTCTACGACCGCACGCTGAAGATCGTGCTGCGCCACCAGCGCACCACGCTGCTGGTCACGCTGGCGACCCTCGCGGTCACCGTGCTGCTCGCGCTCCACGTGCCCAAGGGGTTCTTCCCCGTCGAGGACACCGGGATGATCGTCGGCGTCACCGAGGCCGCGCCCGACGTGTCGTTCTCCAAGATGATGGAGCTCCAGCAGCGCGCCGCCGAGGTCGCGCTCGCCGATCCCGACGTCGCGACGATCTCCGCGTTCATCGGCGCCGATGGGACCAACCCGACCCAGAACAGCGGCCGGCTCTCGATCGCGCTCCGGCCGCGCGCCGATCGCGACGCCGACGTCACCGAGATCATGGCGCGACTTCAAGACAGGCTCGCCCACGTCGAGGGCCTCATCGTGTACCTGCAGCCGGTGCAGGACCTCACGGTCGACGCGCGCATCGCCCGCACGCAGTACCAGTACACGATCGAGGACCCCGATCCCGACGAGCTCGCGGCGTGGTCGCCGCGCATGCTGGAGGCGATGAAGCAGCTGCCCGAGCTGCGCGACGTGGCGTCGGACCAGCAGACCGCGGGGCTCGAGCTCCACCTCGCGGTCGATCGCGACAGCGCCTCGCGCCTCGGCATCACTGCGCAGGCGCTCGACGACACGCTGTACGACGCGTTCGGCCAGCGCATCGTCTCGACGACATTTACCCAGCTCAACCAGTACCGGATCATCCTCGAGCTGCGCCCCGCGGACCGCGAGAACGCCGACTCGCTCGATCGGATCTACGTGCGGTCGCAGCGCGGCAACGCGATCCCGCTATCGGCGTTCTCGCAGCTCGAGACCCGCCGCATCCCGCTGGCGATCGCGCACGAGGGCCAGTTTCCGTCGGTGACGCTGTCGTTCAACACCGCGCCCGGGGTCTCGCTCGGCGAGGCGATCTCCGCGATCGACGCCGCGTCTGCCAAGCTCGATCCGCCGCCGGCGATGCGCGCGCAGTTCCAGGGCGCCGCGGCGGTGTTCCGCGAGTCGCTCGACTCCGAGCCGTTCTTGATCCTGGCCGCACTGATCACGGTCTACATCGTGCTCGGCGTGCTCTACGAGAGCTACATTCATCCGATCACGATTCTCTCGACGCTCCCCTCCGCGGGGGTGGGAGCCCTCGCGGAACTCCTCTTCTACCAGGCTGACCTGAGCGTGATCG
>DATIPJ010001042.1:0-8358 GCA_035472155.1 Kofleriaceae bacterium | reverse complement strand
CGGGCGCGTCGTGTTCACCGTCGACTACCATGTCGGGACCTCCGGCGCGCTGCTGGCGTCGACCGGGCGCGACGACGACCCGGTGACGTCGCGCATGGTGCTCACCGACTCCGAGCCCGATCGGTCCCGCCAGTGGATGGTCGTCAACGACCACCCGTCGGACCGCGCGCTGTGGAGCGTGGAGCTCACGGTGCCGGCGGGCGAGGACGTCGTCGCGAACGGCGTCCGCACGTCGGACACCACGACCGGTGGCGCGCGCGTGGTGCGCTACGAGCTCGACAAGCGGATCCCGACGTACATGATGGCGTTCGCCGCCGGCGAGATCGTTCACACCGACCGGACGACGGGACGCGTGCCACTCAGCATCTGGCACCGCCGCGGCTTGCTGGTCAACGACGAGGCCCACCTCGACATCCTGAGCGATCTGATGGCGCACTTCGAGCCGCTGGTCGGCCCCTATCCGTGGCCGTCGTATGGCGTGCTGCTGGCGCCGTATCCGTTCGCGGCCGGAGGGATGGAGAACGCCACGATCACGTTCAATGCCGAGGCGTCCGGACAGGCCAACATCGGGCGGCAGGTCAATGCGCACGAGCTCGGTCACCAGTGGTTCGGCGACTGGGTGACGATGGCGGATTACGAGCACGTGTGGTTCAAGGAGGGAATGGCGACCGTGCTGCAGTCCGAGGGCGATCGCAGCATCCGCGACAGCGGCACCGGCAGCGTGCCGCGATTGTTCGGGTTCGACTTCGCGTTCGGCACGGACCAGGCGATCGTGGATCGCCAGCTATCCGGCCTCGCGCGCTACACGTCGGGGCCGTACCAGCGCGCGGCGTGGCTGATCACCCAGATCCGCGCGCGCATCGGCGAGACCGCATTCTGGGACCGGCTGCGCGCGATCCTCGACGCCAATGCGCAAGGCACGCTGACCGGGCCGCGATTCCTGCAGGGCTTCGGGCCGGCGCTCAGCGCAGCGGAGATCGATCAGCTGACGGCGACGCTGGAGCTCAAGACCACGCCGACGATCGACGTCGGGGTCGAGCTCGTCGGCAGCGACCGCAATGTCACGGTATCGCTGCACGATCCGGATCACCAGCTGCTGATGCCCCTCGAGCTCACCGTGGTCGACGCCTCCGGCGCGGCGGTGCAGCACGAGGTGCCCGCGGGCGCACCGAGCTTGTTGACGGTTCCGGTCGACAGCTATCTCGCCCCCGACGAGGCCGACCGGAGCCCGCCCTGGCACCTGACCTACCACGTGACCCCCGACGTGTACTTCAGCCAGGTCACCTCGCTGTTTGCGCCGACGGTGGCGGCCGGCCAAGCGGCGTTCGCGACGCGCTCCGCCGCGCACCAGGAGCTGACGCTTGGAAACTTCGGCCTGCCGGTGTTCCACCCCGACGAATTCGCAGCGTTCTATGCGGAGCTCGACTCGACGTTCGCCCGGCGCAGCGCCGAGATCAACGTGTGCTTCAAGATCGCCAGCGGGACCGAGGCCGACGGCTGGCGCGCGCAGCTCGAGCAGTTCCTGGCCCGCCCGGGCATCGAGAGCTTCTCCACGGGGTTCAGCGCGTGCCCCGCGCCGCAGGCAGCCGTCGACGAGCTGACCGCGCTCGCCGGTGCGACGACCGCGGCGACCGCGCGGCGACTGTCGTTCCTGCTCGGCTTCGACTACGACCCTGAGGTCAGCATCGCGCAGATCGGCAAGGTCGCGACCACGGCGCCCAGCCTGCAGCTGCGCGAGCAGGCGCTGAGCCGGCTCTCGGCGCAGCTCACCGGCGTGGGGAGCTATTCACCAGTGGTCGACCGCGCCCCGTGGAATGCGCTGTTCCGCGATCAGCTGGCGCACGCCCGGACCTCGATCCGGTTCAACCTCGCCTGGAATGCGAGCCGCGGCGGGGTGCCCGATCTCGGCGCTCTGCCGATCGTCGCCGACCGGCTGCACGTCTACGCGCTGACCGACGATGCCCGCCGCCGCGTCGTGTGCGAGGCCTCCGACATGGCGATCGACGATGTCGCCGCCTTCCAGGCGTTCCGCGCCACGGTGCACCGCGAAGCGCTGTCGGCGAGCGTGCTCGAGGTGCTCGACGATCTGCTCAAGTGCCCGATGGAGCTGCGAGCGCGGTCGGCGCAGCCCGATCGCGTTCCGTCCAAGCCGCTCTGAGTGATCCCGCCCGTCGGCGAGGGTGTCGGTCGCGGTCCTGTGCGAGCATCGCGGCACGGAGGCGCAAGTGACCAAAGTGATCGTGACCGGCGGCACCGGAAAGCTTGGACGCGCGGTCCTCGCGGATCTCGTCGCGCATGGCTATCGCGTCGTGAATGTCGACCAGCGGATGCCCAGGGACTCGCTCGTGCCGACGGTGCGCGCGGACCTGCGCGACTTCGGGCAGGTGATCGGCGCGCTGTCAGGCGTCGACGAGCACAAGGGCCCGTTCGATGCGGTGGTGCACCTCGCCGCCATTCCGGCGCCGGGGTTGTTCGCCAATGCGCACACGTTCGCCAACAACGTGCCGGCGACCTACAACGTGTTCGAGGCCAGCCGCGTGCTCGGCATCAAGAACGTGGTGTTCGCGTCGAGCGAGACCTTGCTGGGCCTGCCGTTCGACAAGCCGCCGCCGTATGCGCCGCTGGACGAAGCGTATTATCCGCGACCGGAGACTGCCTACTCGCTGGGCAAGCTGGTCGACGAGACGATCGCGCAGCAATACGCCCGCTGGGATCCCGCACTGAAGATCGTGGCGCTGCGATTCTCGAACGTAATGGATGTCGAGGATTACCGGGCGTTCCCGAGCTTCGATTCCGACGCCCGGAAGCGAAAGTGGAACCTGTGGGGCTATATCGACGCCCGTGACGGAGCGCAGGCGGTGCGCAAGGCGCTCGAGGCGCGGTTCACCGGCTTCGAGTCATTCATCATCGCCAACGCAGACACCGTGATGAGCCGGTCGAATGCATCTCTCATGGCCGAGGTGTTTCCCGGCGTCGAGCTCCGCCCGACGGCGTCCGCGACGGATACCTTGCTGTCGATCGACAAGGCCCGTCGCATGCTGGACTACACGCCCGAGCACAGCTGGCGTAACCACGTCTGAGCGGTTCACGGCGGCGTGACAGCTGCGCACATCGCGCCGCGCACCTGCACGGCAGCGAACAGTCGCACCGCCTTTTGGTGCACTCCGGACGCGTTTTCCGAAAACCTTTTCGGGAGTGGTTTCGGTTGCGTCGCGCTTGTTGACAAGTCGAAGCGAAACGTCGACATATGAGATGTCCGTCTGCGACCCCCGCACTCCGTCGATAGGACTCGCTCCACGAGCGGTCGATGGCGATGCGACCCTTCCGCTGGAGGCTGGAACATGGCGAAGCGAAACTTCTCTCGGCGCGAGTTTCTGCAGGATTCCGGAACCGGCATCGCGGGTGCGGTGCTGCTGTCGAGCTGTGTCGGCGACTTCGGCGCGGAGAGCAGCGTCGAGAGCGCGCTCGAGGCTGCGAGACCCGACTTCGGAGTCTCGGTGTTCGAGTTCCCGCTCACGCAGGTGACGCTGCTCGATGGCCCGTTCAAGGCCAACATGGGCCGCACCATGGCGTACCTGTCGTTCGTCGATCCGGACCGGCTGCTCCACACGTTCCGGTTGAACGTGGGGTTGACGTCGCCGTCCACGGCGATCGGCGGCTGGGAAACTCCGACCACCGAGCTCCGCGGACACAGCATGGGTCACCTGCTGTCGGGGCTCGCGCTGGCCTTTGCCAACACCGGAGATGCCGGCCTCAAGGCCAAGGGCGACTACCTGGTCGGTGAGCTCGCCAAGTGCCAGGCGCGCGCCACTGCGGCCGGATTCAACACCGGATATCTCTCGGCCTATCCGGAGAACTTCTTCGACCGGCTGGAGGCCCTGACGGCGGTGTGGGCGCCCTACTACACCCTCCACAAGATCATGGCCGGTCTGCTCGACCAGTTCCGCCTCGCTGGGAACCAGCAGGCGCTCACGGTGCTCACGGCCAAGGCGGGGTGGGTCAACTTCCGGACCGGGCGACTGAGCCAGACCACGATGCAGAACGTGCTCCGGACCGAGTTCGGCGGCATGGCCGAGGTGCTCACCAATCTGTACCAGCTCACCAGCGACCCGACCCATCTCGCGACCGCGCAGCGCTTCGATCACGTGCAGATCTTCGATCCGCTCGCCACGAACACGGATCGCCTCGCCGGCTTCCACGCGAACACGCAGATCCCCAAGATCATCGCCGCGATCCGCGAGTACCACCAGACCTCGACGGTGCGCTACCGCACGATCGCCCAGAACTTCTGGGACATCGTGCTTGCTCACCATACCTATTGCATCGGTGGGAATAGCAACGGCGAGTTCTTCCAGACACCGGACGCGATCGCGGGACAGCTGAGCGACACGACCTGCGAGACTTGCAACACGTACAACATGCTGAAGCTGTCGCGGCAGCTGTTCTTCACCGATCCGACCCAGACCCGGTACATGGATTATTACGAGCGCGGGCTATTCAACCAGATCCTGGGTCAACAAGATCCGCAATCCGCACATGGGTTCGTCACGTACTACCAACCGATGCGCGCCGGCGGCATCAAGACGTACACCAACGACTACAACAATTTCACCTGCGATCACGGCTCTGGCATGGAGAGCCACAGCAAGTTCGCGGACAGCATCTACTTCCGTTCGGCGGATACGCTGTACGTGAACCTGTTCATCGCGTCCACGGTGAGCTGGCCCGAGAAGCGCGTCACCGTCCGCCAGGACACGCAGTTCCCCGAGCAGCTCAGCACCAAGCTCACGATCACGACGACCGGAGGCGCGGCCGCGCTGCCGATCAAGATCCGCGTGCCGTCGTGGGTGCAGCCCGGCTGGCAGCTGACGATCAACGGCGCGGCGCAGACGATGACCGCCACTCCGGGCACGTACATCACGCTCAACCGGACCTGGAACAGCGGCGACGTGGTCAATATCACCATGCCGGCGGCGCTCGCGGTCGAGCGGACCCCGGACTCCCCGACGGTGTCGTCGGTGCGATTCGGCGGCATCGTGCTGTCCGGCGCCTACGGAACCACGCAGCTCACCAGCCTCCCCACGCTGGTTCCGTCGTCGATCCAGCCGACGGCAACGCCGCTGCAGTTCACCGCGCAGGCCAACGGCGCGCAGGTCCAGCTGATCCCGTTCTACAAGATGCATCATCAGCGTTATACGGTGTACTGGAACACCAACGCGGCGCCGCCGCCCGAGCTGGTCGCGTGGTACCGGTTCGACGAGACCGGCGGCACGTCGGCCGCCGATTCCTCCGGAAACGCGGCGGGCGGACCGGCCACGCTCGTCGGCGGCACCAGCTTCGTCACGGGCAAGAGGACCCGCGCGCTGCGCCTCGACGGCACCTCGGGATTTGCGCAGCTGCCCTCGGGGCTGGTCAGCAACGTACAGAGCTGCACCGTTGCCGCCTGGGTCAACATCGCCGCGAACAAGCCATGGGCGCGCATCTTCGACTTCGGCTCTGGAACTGGCTCGTACATGTTCCTGACCCCGCAAAGCGGTACCGGGGGGATCCGATTCGCGATCACCACCGGCGGCGCGGGGGGAGAGCAGCAGATCAACACCACGGCGGCGCTCGCCACCGGTGCCTGGAAGCACGTGGCGGTGACGCTCACCCCGGGCACCGGCATCCGCTACGTCGACGGCGAGGAGGTCGCGCGCGGATCGATCACGCTCAATCCGGCATCGCTCGGCGCCACGGCGGGGACCTTCGTCGGCAAGTCGCAGTTCGGAAACGACCCCTTGCTCAACGGGCAGATCGACGAGCTGCGGATCTACAGCCGCGCGCTGAGCCCGACCGACGTGCGCACGCTGTTCACGACGCCGTGAGGCTCACGGCCGTGCGCCGGCGTTGATCTGCGCCGTCGCGGCGATGACGTCGCGGGTGCCGGCGCCGTCGCCGAAATGCGGCAGGATCGCCGCGAGCGCCGACGGATCCCCGAGCGATAGCGCGGCGCGCAGCGCCAGCGACCACGCCCCGCCGGCCGTCGCGATCGCGATCGCCTCGCGGTACGCGGCCTCGGCGCCGACCGGATCGCCGCCGTGCGCGAGCAACTCGCCGCGGCAGCGGATGAGCTCGGCCTCGGCGATCCGCTCGCCGTGGGCGCGCGCGAATGCGAGCATGTCGTCGGTGAGCGCGGTCGCCTCGCGATGCGCCTGCGACCGGATCAGCGCGTGGATCACCATGACCGCGGCGTAGGTCGCGCCCATCGGAAACACCACGACGCGCTCGCGGAACTGCGCGAGCAGCCGCGCGACGGCCGCCTCGGAGAGCGGTGCAGCGAGGCTGTCGGTACAGGTGATGATCATCGACGCCTGGGCGTGCCAGACCTCGGCGTCGGGGTTCGCGAGCACGAGCTGGGCGGGCGCGTTGATCTCGTGGACCGGAGCACCGGCCAGATAGCGGATGCGCGCCAGGTGGGTCGCGACGTTGCCGAGCGGATACGGGTCGCCGTCGCGGACCGCCTGGGCCGTTGCGCGCTCGAGCTCGCGCAGGCCGCGTTCGGGGCGGCCGGCCAGCCAGTACGCGACACCGATGTAGCCGATCAGCACGATATTGCGCGCACGGGGTTCCAGGATGCTGTAGTCGACATCCTCCTCCGGTGTGGCCTCTGGCGTCGTGATGGGCGCGAGCAGATCGATCGTCTCGCGGAGCCGGCCCTGCCAGAACAGCGGTAGCGCCCACGAGGCCTGCGACCCCGGGGTCCCGGTCAGGCTGGTCCTCGCCTCCATCAGCGCCTGGCTTTGCGACATGACCTCGATCGCCTCCGCGTAGCGGGCCAGCGTCGACAACCGCACGCTGAGGCCGGCCAGCGCCGCAAACTCGTTCCTCAGGTCGCCTGCCTTGCGCGCCAGCTCGATCACGCGCTCGAACTGCGCGATGGTCTCGCCGGCCTCGAACCGGTTGCGGAGCATCGACGACGCCATCGCGCTCCGCACGCGCATCTCGACGCCATCGCGCTCGGCGGATGCGGGCATGCGCTCGATCAGTGCGAGCGCGCGGCGGTACGAGACCAGCGCATCGGCGTTCGCGAACCGCTGCGCCATGCGCCCGGCGGCCAGGGCGTGAAAGTGAACGGCCCGGGCGAGATCGCGGCCCTGGTCGTAGTGGCTCGCCAGCGACGATGCGATCTCGGGCGCGCGGTCACCGTACGCGCGCTCGAGGTGCTCGGCGACCGCGCGATGCCAGCGCTGGCGGCGCGCCGCGCTCGTGCGCTCGATGCAAACCTCTTGCACGAGCCCATGGGTGAAGCCGTAGCGGCTCTGCAGCGAGCCGTCGGGCCAGTCCTCCGTGCCGGCGTGGCGCAAGAACAGCCCGCGGCGCGCGAGGCCATCGCACAGCTCGTCGACGCGCTCGATGGGGAGCTCGAGCGTGGCGGCGACCAGCGCGGTCGGGACCTCGAGGCCGATCAGGCCGGCGACCTCGAGCACGCGCTGCTCGTCGTGCACAAGCCGATCGAGCTGGATGTCGATCAGCTGCCGCACGCTGTCGGGGCGGTGCGCGGCGAGCTCGTCGATCGACACCGCGAGCCCCCACGCGCCGCCCTGCCGCGCGAGCATGCCGCGCGCCTCGAGGTCATCGAGCAGCGCGCACGCGAACAGCGGTGTGCCTCCGGTGATCCGATCGACGACCTCGACGAACGCAGGCGGGAGCGCGTGGCCGGGGAATCGCGCGTCGACCAGCGCAGCGATGTCCGTCGCGTCGATCCGGTCGAGCGGGATCGCGGTCGCGCCGCCGCGGGCCGTCATCTCGCGCATGACGCGGTTCAGCGGATGCGAGACCGTCTGTGCCTCGGCGCGCCGCGACGTGCCGATCACGAGCAGCTTCGCGCGGTCGCGGCGCTGCCCGAGCGCCGACACGAGGTCGAGGGTGCGCAGATCCGACCACTGGAGATCCTCGAGCACGATCACCAGCAGGCCGGTGTTGCACAGCGCCTGGATCGCCTCGATCAGCTCGCGCACGAGCTTGGTCTCGCTGCCGCCGGCGGCGCGGCGCTGCACGTCGGCGAGCTGATCGTCGGGCACGAGCTGCGGCAGCTGCGCCAGCACCGTCGGTGCGTAGCGCACGAGCGCCGCCAGCGCCTCGTCGCCGCGGTCGGAGCGGCGCAGCTGACCGAGCAGCTGGATCACCGCGAGGTATGCCTCGGGCGCGCCGTACTGCTCGACGCACTGGCCGCGCACGGCGGTCGCATCCGGGCCGAGCTCGTCGAGGAAGCTGTCGACCAGCGTGGTCTTGCCGATGCCGGGCTCGCCGGTGACGAAGCAACTCTGGCGGTGGCCGGAGCGCATTGGTCTGCAGGTGGCGCGGATCCATCCATTCGTT
>DATIPJ010001041.1:0-5915 GCA_035472155.1 Kofleriaceae bacterium | reverse complement strand
TTGCCGCCGGACGCGAGGTGGAACGCGCCGCACCGGATGGCGACCAGCCCCTCGTGCACCAGCGCCTCGCGGCAGTCGACGAGCCGCGCCGCGCGCGCGCCGTGCTCGAGGGCGATCGGCGGGATGTCGGCGGTCGACGTCTCGTCGGGCTGCGCCAGGTCGGCCGTGTACGCGTGGACGTCGATGCCTTGCTCGTTCAACCAGGCGACCGCGCAGCGCGTGTCGAGGCCGCCCGAGAACGCGATCGCAAGGCGCGTCCCCTTCGGCGGCAGTGTACGAAAGATGCGACTCATGCCCTCTCGTATCACAGCCCTGCGCGCGATGGCGGCGACGGCTCAGGTCACGGCAGCGCCGAGCCGCCCGACCAGGTGCTGTTGGGCGCGACCTGCGCGCTGTGGCCGATCGCGGCCGCCGAGGTCAGGTAGAACAGCTCGAGCCGGCCATCGGGGTTGCGCCCGACGCTGAGGTTCTGCGCTGCGGTGCCGAAGGCGATCTCGCCGGACCAGCCGCCGCTCACCTGCACGCGATGCAGCAGCTGGTCGTTGGTGCCGACGTAGAACACCTCGAGCCGCCCGTCGGCGTTGTTGCCGACGACGAGCTGCTTGGCCGCGCCGCCGAGGGCCGAGGCGCCGCTCCAGCTGTCGTTGGGCGCGAGCTGCCAGGCGTGTGACACCGCGTTGCCGCCGCTGGTGAAGAACACCTCGAGCCGCCCGTCGGGGTTGCGGCCGACCGCGACGTCGAACGCCGTGGCGCCGAACGCGAGCTCGCCCGACCAGCCGCCGGCGATCTGGACGCGGTGGTAGAGCCGGTCGTCGGTCCCGGTGTAGAACACCTCGAGCCGGCCATCGGCGTTGGCGCCGACGGCGAGGTCGAGGTCTTCATGCCGCGCTGCGCTGCATCGCACGCGCCAGACGCCGGCGGGCCCTGGCCACCGAACGCCATCCACACCCCGCGATCCGCGCCGCGCAGCACGATGGTCCGGCGCAGCGCTGTAAGGACTCACACCGTCGAGAATCACACCGCACGCGGGCGTCCTCACCCGCGTCCCCACCTCCCGGCGACTCGAGTCCCGGTACGCTGCTGTGGAGCAGCGCTTCAGTACAGCAGCACGATGTCCGAGAAGTTGACCTGACCGCCGTAGCCCTGGACCGTGGAGTCCGAAAGGCGGACACCGTTGACCGGGCCTGCGGTCTTGGTGGAAAGGTCGGTACACGCGGTGCGCGCACCGCCGATCAGGACGTCGAACGTCTTGGCGCTGCCATCAAACGCCAGCGTGACGGTCGTGGGCTGGCCCGAGGGGAGGGGGCCGCAATCGACGACGCCCGATGTACTGGCGGCCTGTAGCGTGCTCGAGCCCGGCTCGTGGATCAGGCGGAGGTAGCGCGAGGCGTAGCCCGAGCCCGTGCCGATCAGGTGATACTCGAACGCGGCACCCGGCGCCGGGTTGACGGTGAACTCGGTGGTGGCGCTCATCGCGCCGGTGGCCACGCGATACGAAACCAGCGCGTAGGCGGCCGCCTCGGTGCCGCCGTTGATCTGGGCGCTCGCGCCACTCACCGATGCGCTCACCGTCGTCGACCCACCGGTCGTGATCGATGGCTGTGGCAACGTTGCCTGGCGTGGCGCGCCCTGACTGGGCTGACCTGGATCGGCGGGCGCAGACTCGGGCGGTGCCTCGGCCGGGTCGGCTTGCTCGGGGGAGACCTGGTCCGCGGCGTCGACACCGTCGGTTTCGGGGTCCATCGGACTGCCGTCGCTGGTGCCGCACGCTGCAATGGCGAGTACACAAGATAGTCCAGATAGGTACTTCATACCTTCGGTGTTTGCAGTCGACGTGCCTTTCTCTGGGCAAATGCCTCCGAGGTGGCTGTGCACAGCGCGGGCTCAGAGCGTTTCCTGTGGCCGTGGCGCTCGATGGGGTGGCAGTCGACATCGGGCGACGGCGCAGCTGCGGCATACTGGCAGCGTGATGCATCGCTGCGTGTGGCTCTGGGTTGTTGCGTACGGCTGCGGCAGCGCGTCGGGGCCGGCCGCGCCGGTGCCCGCGGTGGCGGCGCCTCCGGCGTCGTTCGTCGCGCAGGCGGGCGACACCGCGTTCACGGATGTCTCGGTGGTGCCGATGACGAGCGACGGCGCGCTCGCGCATCACACGGTCGTGGTGCGCGGCGATCGCATCGTGGCGGTGGCGCCGCGTGCGAGTGTGGAGGTGCCGCCCGGCGTGCGCGTGATCGACGGGGCGGGCAAGTGGCTGATGCCCGGCCTCGCGGACATGCACGTGCATGCGTGGCAGGAGGACGAGCTGGCGATGTTCCTCGCCGCGGGTGTGACGACGATCCGCAACATGTGGGGCGTGCCGATGCACGTCGTGTGGCGGTCGGAGATCGCGCGCGGCGAGCGGCTCGGGCCGACGATCGTCACCGCGGGGGCGCTGATCGATGGCGCGCCACCGGACTGGCCGGGGAGCGTCGTGCTCACCAGCCCCGAGGCCGCGGAGCCGCTCGTCGTCGCCCAGAAGGCCGCCGGCTATGACTTCCTCAAGCCGGTGAACCGGCTGACGCCGGCGGCGTACCGGGCGCTGGCGGCGGCGGGCGAGCGGCACGGCATGACGATGTCGGGCCACGTCGCGTTCGAGGGCGGGCTCGACGGTGCGCTGGCCGCGCGCCAGCGATCGATCGAGCATGTCGACGGGTATCTCCAGGCGCTCGTGCCGCCGGGCGTGGTGCTGCCCGACATCGACGACGCGCCGGCATGGACGCGCGCGGTGCTGGCCAACCTCGATCCGGCGCGGCTGCCCGGGTTGATCGAGCGCACGGTCGCAGCGGGGACGTGGAACTGCCCGACGCTGATCGCGTGGGACCGGGCGCCCGAGCTGCACGACGCGGCGGAGCTCGGGCGGCGCGTGCAGTGGCTCGACAAGATCCCGGCCGCTCGGCGCGCGCGCTGGGTGCATCAGTTCGAGTCCGCGCATCCGACCGCCGAGGATGGCCAGGCGACGCGCGCGCTCAACGCGCAGGTCGCGAAGGTCGTCGCCGCGCTCGACGCCGCCCATGCGCCGATCCTCGTCGGTACGGACTCGGGGATCAGCTACGTGGTGCCCGGTGAATCGTTGCACGAGGAGATCGAGCTGCTGGTCGCCGCAGGCGTGCCCCGGCCGCACGTGCTGCGCGCGGCCACCGCGGAGGCGTGGCGCTACCTGGGCCAGCCGCACGAGGCCGGCGTCGTCGAGGTAGGCGCGCGCGCCGATCTGCTGCTGCTCGCGAGCAACCCGCTGAGCGCGCCGCTGCCGCTGATCCCCGACGGCGTGATGGTTCGCGGCCGCTGGTTGCCGCGCGCCGAGCTGGCGAGCCGGCTCGCCGAGGTCGCCCGCCACGACGCGCCGCCGGGCGCCCGCTGGGCCGCCGCGCCGCCACTGTCCGACGAGGCCGCGCACGCGGCGCAGTACGACATCGCGATCGCAGGGACGCCGGTGGCCGCCGAGCGGCTCGCCATCGTCGGAGCGGGCACCAGGCGCGCGATCGTCGGAGAGATGATCGATCCGGGCAGCGACCTCGAGACGACGTATCGACTGGCGGCCGACCGCGCCACCATCCGCGGCGTGTACCACACGATGACCGTCGAGCTCGCTGCCTCGCTCACCGCCGGCGCGCTGGTGGTCACGGGTGCGGATCTCGCCGGTGTGCCCGTGTCGCTGCGCGCGCCGCTCCCCGCGGGCGTGTTCCTCGCGGGCCCTGGGATCGGCGGCACCCTCGCGCTCGTCGAGCGGCTCGCCGGCATGAAGCCCGGAGCACGGCGTACGCTGGCCTCGCTCGAGCTCGTACACTTCCCTGCAGTCGCCATCACCCCGGTTCGCTACCAGGTGGAGCGCAAGCCCGATGTCGACGGCCATCGCGTGTTCCGCGTCGCGACGACGCGCGCGGAGGCTACCGTCGCAAGCGAGCTCACGGTCGATCGGGATGGCCTCCTCGTCGGTCAGAGCGACGGACCGCCGGCCGACACCATCACCACGCGGCGAACGCCCTAGCGGCGCGGCACGCCTGCGGTCTGACCGAAGCTGGCAAGTCGCAAGCGATCGATCGAACGTGCCGTTGGATATCGAAAGTGAGCCCGTGCGGGCGCGACCGGTACCCACGGGTGTCGTCACTGCGAGATGCTCGACTCGCCGAGGAGGCTCCATGTCTGGTCGTCGTACTGTGCTCCACGTTGCTCTTGCCGCCGCGGCTGCTTGCGGAGGCAGCTCTGCGCGGCCGGATGCGCCACCGGTCGAGCCGGATGGCGACGATCCGATGCCGACCGAGATCACGATCCGCGTGTTTCCGGATCTCATTCCCTCGTACACCGGGCGCACCGAGAATGCCAATCTCGTCGCCTTTCAGGACGGCGACGGCCCGTGGGTCGCGCTCACCGGGACGGGCGGCACCTACCACGCAACGGCCACCGGCCGGCGCTATGGCGTCGCGACGGGTTGCAGCGCGCCCGCGCCCGCCACACCGCCGGGAATCACTTTCTATTACCAGTCGGTGGTCGAGGGCACCGAGGTCCTGGCCAATGGATGCCGTACCGCGCCCACGACCGTGCATGTCTCCGTCGATCTCCAGGGTCTGACGTCCTCGCAAACCGCCGAGGTCTGGCTCGGCAATCAGGTCGCGTTCGCAGCCTCGGGGCTCACCGCCGAGATCGATCACCCCGCGGGCTCGGTCGACCTGTTCGTGCGGAGCTATGGCCCATCCTCTGGTGGCATCACACCCACCGCGAAGCTCTATCGGGGGCCGACACTCGACCTGAGCAGCAACCGCACCATGCAAGTCGACATCGATGCGCTCGGCGCCCCGCCGGAGGTCCATCCGCTCACCCTGATCGGCGTCAACCCGGACGACACGACGTTCGTCAACTCCTCGTACGCGACCCCCCACTCGGAGGTGCAGCAGTTTCCGCTGGCGGTCCAGTCGTTCACCGGCGCGCCCGACCACTACGTCACGATCGATGCATCGATGCGTCAGTCCGCGGATATCTCGAACATCTTGCTGAGCGTCACTGGACCACTCGTCGGAGGGCAGAGCGTCCAGCGCGTCATCCGGAGCGCGTTCAGGACCCCGACGGCGAAGACGTTGACCCTGCCGCCGATCTGGGGCGCACCTGCCCCGACGATGGACCGCTCCGCGGTTCCGCGCGCCACCTTCACGCTTCCGCTCATGCCATCCAACCTCGGCACCAGCGACTACCTCGCGACGTTCAGCAACCCGAGCCCACAGCGGAACATGAGCGTGTATGTCTCCCAGGGCTATGCCCTCGGTAGCTCGTCGGTGACGATCACGACTCCCGATCTGAGTCGCCTGCCGGGATGGACTGCGAGCATGGCACTCGTCCCGACGGCCCCCGTGAGCTGGAGCGTGCAGTGGCTCGATCGCAACATGCGGCGCGAGACGCCGGCGGTCGATGGCAGGCTCAGCGCCGATAGCGCGATCGTTGGCCAGCTCGCTCCCTGAGTGACAGGGATTCGGCCATTGACGGAAGCAGTGCGGCGCGCCGCTCGGCTCGTTGTGACCCGCGATCGTGGACGAGCAGCCCTGGTTCGAGCCGCGCGGTCCGGCGGCGATCGCAGCGTTGAGGTCATAGCCAAGGGTGACCTCGACGGAGTCCCCCACGGCGAGCTCGAGCGGCGGGTCGAACGGCAGGCTGGTGCGGCCGCAGTCGCCGGAGGTGAACGGCTGCTCGTGCGCCATGCCCGGGCCGGCCCACATCATCGTGGGCACGCTGGGCATGCGCTCACCGTCGTAGGACTTGCACATCTCGACGCGTGCGTAGCGGTAGGTGCCCGGCGAGACCGTGGCGTCCTGCGAGTTGAGCTCGGCGTTGACGTCGGCGGTCGACCGCGCGAGATCGCAGCTCATCCCCGCATCTGTCGTATGTAATGCTCG
>DATIPJ010001040.1:0-13642 GCA_035472155.1 Kofleriaceae bacterium | reverse complement strand
GCCGGTCGCTGGGTTGCGGGTGAACGCCACGCCGGTGGCGCAGTCGTCGCCGAGGTTACCGAACACCATGGCCTGGACGTTGACCGCGGTGCCCATCGCCGCCGGGATGTTGTTGAGCTTGCGGTAGTAGTCCGCACGCGGGTTGTTCCACGACGCGAACACCGCGCCGATCGCGCCCCACAGCTGGGTGCGAACGTCATCGGGGAAGTCCGTCCCGGTCAGCGTCTTGATCTCGGCCTTGAACAGCGCGACCGACTCGCGCAGCGCCCCCTCATCGAGGTCCTGGTCGCGGTGCGCGCGGTGCTTGCGCTTGACGTCCTCGAAGATGCGGTCGAACGGCAGTGAATCGTGCTCGCTGGGCGCGGCGACGCCCATCACGACCTCGCCGTACATCGCGACGAACCGCCGGTAGCAGTCCCACGCGAACCGCGGGTTGCCCGAGCGCTGGGCGAGCGCGGCGACCGTTCCGTCGTTGAGCCCGAGGTTGAGGATCGTATCCATCATCCCGGGCATCGACGCCGGTGCGCCGGAGCGCACGCTGACGAGCAATGGCTGCGACGCATCGCCGAACGTGGTCTTGGTCAGCTCCTCGACCTTGCGGAGCGCGGTCGCGACCTCGTCGTCGAGCCCGTCGGGGTACTTGCCCGTGCCGTGCTCCATGACGTGGCGGCACACCTCGGTCGTGATCGTGAAGCCGGGCGGCACGGGCAGGCCGAGCGACGCCATCTCGGCGAGGTTGGCGCCCTTGCCACCGAGCAGGGCCTTGTCGGCGGCGCGGCCCTCGGCGCTACCGCCGCCGAACTGTCGGACGTATTTCACGCAGCACCTCCTAGCAGGCGGAAGTCGGCGATGCGAGCGAACGGCTCGTAGATGCGCTGCAAGAGCGACAGCCGGTTCTCGCGCAGGACGGGATCGGGATCCATCACCATGACGCCTCCGCGGTCGAAGAATGCTGCGACATCGGGGCCGAGCTCGGCGAGCACGGCGAAGCTGTCGCGGTAGCGGTGGGACTCGAGGGCCGCGGCGAGCCGGGCCTGGCGCTCGCCGGATGCCTGCCACAGCCGGGCCTCGGCACCGTCGGCGGACACGAACTTCGCCGGCTTGACCTCGCCCGAGATCATGTGGCCCTTCGCGCGCGCGTCGTCGAGGATGTTGGCGATCCGCTTGAACACCTCGCGCGCGGTCTGGGGCACCACGGCGACCGCGCGCGCGCGCAGCCGCGCATCGCACGGGTCATCGGCGTCGACGCCGAGCACGACGTCGACGTCCTGGGCGACGAGGCCATCGTCGACGAGCAGGCCGCGCAGCCGGGTCCGGAGGAACTCGCGCAGCGGCGCGCGGGCGCCCTCGGTCGCGAGCGAATCGCCATACGCTGCGCGCGCGATGTCGATCAGCGCATCGGTGCCGAGCGGCCAGCCCGCGTCGGCGATGTGGCGCGCGCCGCCGGGGCCGCGGTCGAGCAGGATCTGCAAGACGCCGATCGCCGCGCGCCGGAGGCCGAACGGATCGGCCGAGCCCGAGGGCTGAAGGCCCGCAGCGAAGCAGCCGACCAGGGTGTCGATCCGGTCGGCGAGCGCGACCAGCGCGCCCTCCGCCGTCGACGGCGGCGCGCCGCCCTGGCCCTTGGGCAAGTAGTGCTCCTCGATCGCGACCGCGACGCCGTCGGGCAGCCCGGCGAGCCGCGCGTAATGCTTGCCCATCACGCCTTGCAGCTCGGGGAACTCGCCGACCACGCTCGAGCCCAGGTCCGCCTTGCAGACGTGGGCCGCGCGCGTGGCCACGCCGCGATCGCACGCGATGCGCTCGACCAGCGCGGCGACGATGCGCTCGATGCGGGCCAGCTTGTGGCCGATCGTCTTGGCGCGCTCGCCGAGCTTGGCCTGGAACACCACCGGCGCGAGCTTCTCGTTCCACTGCTCGAAGCTGCGCTTGCGATCCTCGGCGAAGAAGAACCGCGCGTCGGCCAGGCGCGACGCGATCACGTACTCGTTGCCGCGCTGGACGACGGCCGGGTCCTTCACGATCGTCGCCATCAGGGTCGCGAACCGGTTGGCGAGCCGTCCATCGGGGCGCTCCATCGCGAAGTAGCGCTGGTGGTTGCGCATCGCGGTGACGATGATCTCCTCGGGCACCTCGAGGTACGCCGGATCGAACCCGCCGGCGACGCCGACCGGGTACTCGCCGAGGTGGATCACCTCGGCGAGCAGCGCCTCGTCGGGCCGGACCCGGAGGCCGGTCTCGCGCTCGAGGCGCGCGAGCTCCGCG
This sequence comes from Kofleriaceae bacterium, assembly GCA_035472155.1. Classification (GTDB taxonomy): domain Bacteria; phylum Myxococcota_A; class Polyangia; order Haliangiales; family Haliangiaceae; genus JABFXX01. The sequence continues at coordinate 11,377 of DATIPJ010001040.1, read as the reverse complement.
CACACCAGCTCGCGGCGAACCTCGGGGTCGACCACGACGTGGGCGGAGCGCAGGGTCTCGACGTACTCCTCGGGCGCCGCGATCTCGATCCGCCGGTTGGCGAGGAAGCGATGGCCGCGGCTCTCGCGGCTGCTCTCGACGCCGGCCCACGCGAGCGGCACGACCTCGCCGCCGTACAGCGCGACCAGCCACTGCACCGGGCGAACAAACGCGATCTCTCCCCAGCCCCAGCGCTGCGACTTGGGCCACGCGATCGAGCGCGCCAGCTCGACGAGCAGCTCGGGCAACAGGCCGCGCGTCGCCTGGCCGGCCACGCTGCGCAGGGCGACGACATAGAGCCCCTTCTTGCCGGCGACCTCACGCCGGACCAGCGCCGCAGGATCGACGCCGTTCTTCGCAGCGAAGCCCTGCCCCGCCTTGGTCAGCGAGCCATCGGCGGCGAACGCCGCGCTGACCGGCGGGCCGGCGACCTCCTCGCGCAGATCGGGCTGGCGGTCGGCGACCTGGCGAGCGATCACAGCGAGGCGGCGCGGCGTCCCCAGCACACGCACACCGCCATGCGCCAGGCGCGCCGCGGCGAGCCGAGCCTCGACGAGCGCCGGCAGCTCGGCGAGCGCGCGCGCCAGCATCTTGGCGGGAATCTCCTCGCAGCCGATCTCGAACAAGAGGTCAGCCGGCATGGGGGACCTCCATGGCAACGGCGAAGATCTCGCGCGTTGACGCTCTCAATCCCCGCGAGATCGGTCCCGATTCCGGACCGATCTGCGCTCGCACCATCGCCGCACCGATCACGATACCCGCGCCAGCCGGAGGCGACATCAGCCCACTCTCCGGTGATCGATCACGGTCAGGGTGTCGTTCCCGTGCACGTGCACGGCCACGATCACGATCACGAGGATCGATCACGTCAACGATCACGATCACGTCAACCTCGCCGATCCCAGGGCAGCCGATCTCGAACAAGAGATCAGCCGGCATGCGGAATCTCCTCGGCGTGCGGCGCGACCGCGCGGGCCGCGGCGAGGGCGCTCGCGTTGACGCCGGCGCCCTCGGCGTCGCGATACGCGGCGACGGCACGGGCGCCCAGCGCCGGGGGCAGCAGCGGGAAGCCGAGATTGGCGCGCGCACCGACGTACGTCTCGGCGCACGCCTTGGCCATGCCGCGCACGCGCCCGATGAAGCGCTGGCGCTCGGTCACGCTGATCGCCCCGCGCGCGTCGAGGCAGTTGAACGCGTGCGACGCCTTCATGCAGAACTCGTAGGCCGGCAGGACGAGCGGCCGCGGCGCGCCGTCGGCGGTGCGCGCGAGCAGGCGCCGGCACTCGGCCTCGTAGGTATCGAAGCTGGCGAACGCGATCTCGGCGCGCAGCTCCTCGAACTGGTACGTCGAGTACTCGACCTCCCAGGGCTTGCGGATCTGGCCGTAGGTCACGTTCTTGTCCCACTTCACGTCGAACATGTTGTCGACGTTCTGCAGGTACATCGCGAGGCGCTCGACGCCATACGTGAGCTCGGCGGTGACGGGCAAGAGGTCGATGCCGCCGGCCTGCTGGAAGTACGTGAACTGGGTGACCTCCATGCCGTCGCACCACACCTCCCAGCCCAGGCCCCACGCGCCCAGCGTCGGCGATTCCCAATCGTCCTCGACGAAGCGGATGTCGTGCGCCGCGGGGTCGAGCCCGATCGCGCGCAGCGAGTCGAGGTAGAGCTCCTGCACGTGGTGCGGCGACGGCTTGAGCCCGACCTGAAACTGGTAGTACGCGCCGGCGCGATTGGGATTCTCCCCGTAGCGCCCGTCGGACGGGCGGCGGCAGAACTGCGCGAACGCGGCGTTCCACGGCTCGGGCCCGAGCACGCGCAGAAACGTCGCCGGATGAAACGTCCCCGCGCCGACCTCGACATCGACCGGTTGCTCGACGACGCACCCGCGCTCGGCCCAGAACCGCTGCAGCGTGAAGATGAGATCCTGCAGGTACATTTGTCGAAGAGGCGCACCCTACCGTCGGCGCGGCATGCGGTCAAGCGCGGGCCATGAGCTAAGCAGCCAGATCTCTTGACGTTCTCCTGATGGCCTCGGTAGCGTGCGACCATGGTTCGGGAGTTGGTCGCAGTGCTCCTGGCCTTCGTCGCCGGAGGTTGCTCGCTGTTGCTCGACTTCTCCGACCAGGCGATCCCCAAAGATGCATCGCCCGACGCGCCGTTCGACGGGGCGGACTGCGCGTACAAGGAGCCCAACGACAGCCTCGCGGCGGCGGCGGCGATCGCGCCCTCGGACACCGGCCCGGCGGCGATCTGCCCGGGCACCGCCGAGGACCACGACTTCTACCGCTTCACGGTGTCTGCGCCGGCGACCCGGGTCGAGATCCGCCTCGACACCGTGTTCCGGCCCGGCGGCGACCTCGACCTGCGGCTCTACGACGGCGCGGGCGCCGTGCTCGCGCAATCGCACAGCTTCAGCGACGAGGAGCGCATCGTCTGCCCCGGCAGCGTGCCGGCGTGCCCGGCGCTCGCCGGCGGCCAGTATGTGTTCGAGGTGTTCCCGGCGGTGACCGGCGCGGCGAATCGCTACACGTTCACGCTTGCGATCGCACCGTGATGCTCACATCTCGTACGCGATCTCGAAGCCGCCGCGCTCGACGGCATGGCCATCGATCGTGAGCTTCATGCGCAGCAGCGTCTCGACGACGACCGCCGCGCCGGGCCGCGCGTGGCGCACGGTGTGCCGGCGCGCGGGCCGCAGCGCCTCCTCGATCCAGACCTCGCGCGGCGCGGCCCCCAGGTTGGTGATCGACACCGCGAACCGGTCGATGAGCGCGAGGTCTTGCGACTGGCTCCAGCGATCGCGACGACCGCGCAGGTCGCCGTCGACCCACAGCGGCAGGTCGAGCACGGTGCCGCGGCTTCGGCGCCCGCGCGCGGGCACGTCGACATCGCGCGTGGTCTCGCCGGCGACCTCGACGTGCACGCGCACCGGCCCGGGCGCGAGCACCGCCGCGGACAGCTCGAGCCAGACCCACACCGCGGGATGCGACTCGCGCTGCCAGCGCGGATCGCGCGGGGCGACGTCGCTGCGCCGCGGCACGGCGCCGCTGTAGATCCGGCGCAGCTGCGCGAGCATCGCGCGCGGTGGTGCCGCGAGCACCGCGATGCCGCCGTCGAGCACGACCGGCCCGCGCGCGACCTCGCGCGGCGGTTCCTGGGTTCCGGGCATACCGTCGTAGAGCGCGAGCTCGGCGCGCCGCTGCCACGCGGGCAACGCGATCGAGAACCGCGAGCTCACGGTGGCGCGCCCGGGCGCGGTCATCGCGACCTCGTGACTCGCGCGGTAGGCGAGCTCGGGCACGACATAATAGAGGCGAACGAGGTGGCGGCCGTGCGCCCCGCGGGCCGCGCAGCGCAGCGAAGACGCCCATGCCGTCACCGGTGTGGACTCGCTCGCCCGGGGTGCGCCCTCGGGTGCCACCAGCTCCGGGATGCGCGGACGACTGCATCGCCCGACCTCGAGCGGCCCACCGGCGAGCGGCTCGACGAAGAGCGACGGCAGCTGGGCGCGCGGATCGACACGCTCGAGCTCGAGCGCATCGCCGGTGACGTCGATCCACCGGCGATCGTCGATCACGGCATAGGGCGCGCGGCCCGGCGCGGCATAGACCGCGATCGCGAGCCCGGGCTCGGCGGCCGTCGAGAGCGCGCTCGGGCGCGCGGTCGTGCACCCCAGCCAAATCGCGCCGAGCGACGTCGCGAACATCGTCATGGCGCGCATCGCCATCGCGGCGAGTGACGTCGCGAATATCGCCATCGCGCGCACCGTCATCGCGCGGCCGCGCTCACTCGGCTTCTGCGACGGTGTCGCCGATCAGGTTGGCGACCGCGCGGGGCTCGAGGCGGCCGGCGAGCACCGCAGCCACGCCCTGCAGCACCGGCATGCGCACGCGCAGCCGCGACGCGAGGTCGACGCCGGCGAGCGCGGCGCGAGCGCCCTCGGTGTGCGCGACGGCGTCCGCGCCCGGGCTCGCGCCGCTGGCGGCGAGCTTCTGCCCGAGCTGGTAGTCCGCGGAGCGATCGCTCGCGCGCACGAGCAGGTTGCCGAGGCCGGCGAGCCCCGCGAACGTGCGCGCCTCCGCGCCCGCGGCGACGCCCAGGCGCGAGGCCTCGGCGAGCGCCCGCGTGATCAGCACCGCGCGCGGCCCGGGCCCGACGCCCAGGCTATCGCTGAGGCCGAGCGCGATCGTGTACGCGCCCGAGAGCGCCGAGGCCAGCTCGACGCCGGCGAGGTCCCTCGAGCCATAGACCCGCAGCACCGGCGGCGCGTTGAGCAGGCGGCGCCCCTCGGCGGTCACCTCGTCGAACAGCGACGCGACGACGATCGATGCGTACCGGCCATCGGCCAGGTCGTCGGGCAGCGCAGGGCCGGCGATCGCGCCGATCTTGAGCGTGGGAAGCCCCTGCTCCATCACCTGCGAGACGCGCTCGCTCGCGCCGGGCACGGCGCCTTCGGGTGCGGCGAGCGCGCCGATCGCGTGCACCACGATGTGGCTGCCGTCGAGCACGTCGCCGAGCTCGCGCGCACGGCGCCGCACGTTGGTCGACGTCACGGCGAGGACCACGAAGCGCGCCTCGGCGGCCAGCCGCCTGGGATCGGTCGTCGCCTCGAACGGCTCCGGCAGCGGCGCGCCGGGCAGCCGCGCGCACCGCCGCGTCGTCCGGATCTCCTCGGCGATCGCGGCGTCGCGCGTCCACAGGACGACCCGGCGGCCGGCGCGCGCCAGCACCGAGCCGAGCGCGGTGCCGAACGCCCCCGCACCGACGATGCCGACCGTGTCGCTTCGCATCGTCATGTCGCCTCGGGCGGGATGTGCGTGGTCCGGTTCTGGTAGTAGTAGAGCAGCTTCACGTCATCGACCTCGAGCACCAGGCCCTTGCGCGAGACGATCGGCCGCGTGTGGTAGGTCGACAGCCCGCGCACGGCGTCGTCGAGCACCGCGCCCGCCGCCTGCGACGCGAGCAGAGGGTGCTCGGCGCCCCACGCCGGATGATCGGCGATCCGCGCGCGCAGCCGCACCAGCTGATCGATCGCGGTATCGACCGGCACCGCGAGCTGACCCGGCGACAGCCGCAGCAAGCGGTAGATGTCGCGCGTGCCGGCCGTGCGGGCGATCGCGTCGTACACCGCACGCGCGACCAGGTGGGTCGCGTGGAACACGGTGAGCCGCGGGTAGGCGGCGGCGAGCCTGCGGCCGAGGGCGCGCGTGTATTCGGCGTCGCGCTGGTCGTCGTCGGTGACCTCGCCGTCGGCGCCGCGCACGAAGCTCGCCGGATCGACCGGGCGGCCCTGGCGATCGATCGACTCGCCGTCGTCGGTGACGTCGTTGCCGAACGGATCGAGCGGGCGCCCGAACCGCACGATCACCGAGCCCTCGTGCGCGAGGATCTTGCGGAAGAACTCGACCAGCCGGCCGATCCGCGAGAACTCGTCGTCGGTGATGATGTAGCGGCTCTTGCCGGTCTCGGCGAGGTAGTCGTCGATCAGCGTCTCGGCCTCGAGCACGAGCCGGTAGTTGATCGTCACCGGCACGATGTAGATCCGCTTGTGCGCCGCGCCGTCGCGCACGCTGTTCTTGTACGCGGTGACCGTGGTGCCGAGCAGGCCCAGCTTCAGGTTCTTCTCGATGATATTCGACCGGCAGCGCGTGCCGCCGGGGAAGAACAGCGAATGATAGCCGCGCTCGAGCAGCACCGTCGAGTACTCCTTGAGCACGTCCTTGTAGAGCTCGAACTTGAGCCGGCGGTCGACCCGGTACGCGCCGAGGTTGCGCATGAAGTACGAGATGAACGGATTGGAGAACAGGTTCTTCCCCGCGCCGTACGTCGTCGGCGGCAGCCCGGCGCGAAGCAGCCCGAGCCCGATCGCCGGTGAGTCCATGTTCGACGAATGGGTCGGCGTGACCACGATCGTGCCGCGCTCGGCGCACGTCCGGGCGACCGCGATCTCGCCGTCGGCGTGGATCCGCGCGTCGAGGTTGCCGATCGCCTGCACGCCCTCGCGCAGGCTGCCGATCGGCGAGAACACGAAGCCCAGGAGCGACGGTGCGACGCCGGTGGCGAACCGGTACACGCGCGGATCGAAGTTGCCGACAACGTCGCGCCCGTAGTGACGCACGAGGTCACGCAGCTCGTCCTGCTTGTCGGCGTCGCTCATCGCGAGCAGGCGGCGCGACAGATCTCGCCAGCGGTCGATCGCGGCCGACTTGCGGTTGCCCGCCTCGAGACGCCGGATCTCGCAATACGCAACATCATTGAGCACGTACTCGAGCGATGCGTCGCCGCCGCGGCGCGCCTCGGCGACCTTGTGGGCGACGACCCGGCGTTCCACCTCGGCGAGCAGGTGCTCGCGATCGGCATTGAACCTCTCGAGTCGGTTTTCGGCTTCCCTGACCGGCCTATCAACCGGTCTATCGCTGGCCATGTGCGTGGTGATATCACGCAGTTCGGCGCGGATCTTCTCCTTGGGCCTTGCACGAGTGCATCGGGTATGCTGAAGATTACCCCACGCGGAGCGGTCCTAGTTGAGGATGCTCACCGGAAGATATCAGGGGGAAGCCTCTGAGACCCTCTGGGAGACTGGAGCTCTGGAGCTCCGGGGTCGACTAGGTTCTGGGAGGTTCTGGGTGCCGCCTCCGATGGGGATCATAGCCTGCCGGGCGCGGTGAGAGTGAAGAAGGACACTGGATGTCCACGACGAAACGGCCACGAACGATAAAAAAGAAAGAGCCTGCTTCTCGCGCGGGAACCAGCCGCGCCGGTCGTGGTTCTGCTGCGAGCGCCAAGCGCACGACGAAACGGGCGGCGGAGCCCGCGCGATCGACGCGCGCGAGTCGCGAGCCGCCCGAAGCAAGCACGCGCGCAGCGCGCAGCGCACCCGAGCCCGTGAAGACTGCTCGCGCTCAGAAATCGCCCAAGGCCGCCGAGCCGGTACACAGTGGTCCGCGTCCGGCATACACGCTGGATGGTCCGATCCCGGCCGAGGCAGCAGGCCTACCGAAGGGCGTCGGCGCCCTGCTCGGCATCGGCCAGCAGGCGCTCGGCATCAAGACGTTTCGCCCCGGGCAGGCGGAGGCGCTCGAGCATCTGCTGCGCAAGGAGGACCTGCTCGCGGTGATGCCGACGGGCAGTGGCAAGTCGCTGCTCTACCAGCTGACCTCGCTCGTCGTGCCGGGCGTCACCGTCGTGGTGAGCCCGCTGATCGCGCTGATCAAGGATCAGCTCGACAAGATGACCGCCAGGGGCGTCACCGCGTGCAAGATCGACTCGACGCTGACCGTCAAGCAGCGCCGCGAGGTCGACGCGCTGGTGCGCTCGCCGGGCGGCAAGCTCCTGCTCACCACCCCCGAGCGCATGGCGGACCCCGAGTTCCGGGTGTTCCTGCGCGAGGCGTGCGGTGGCGTCGGCGTCTCGCGGTTCGTCGTCGACGAGGCGCACTGCGTGTCGCAGTGGGGTCACGACTTCCGGCCCGCGTACCTCTCGCTGCGCAAGGCGATCGAGGACGTCGGCAACCCGCCGGTGCTCGCGACCACCGCGACCGCGCCGCCGCACGTACGCGATGACATCCTGTTCCAGCTCGGGATCGAGGGCGCGACGATCGTCACCACGACGTTCGATCGCCCGAACCTGCACTACGAGGTGATCGTCTTCGGCGACGAGGATGAGAAGATGAAGACGCTCGTGACGCTGCTCAAGAAGCTGCCGCGTCCGGGCATCGTGTACTGCGCCACGGTCAAGAAGGTCGAGGAGCTCTACGAGGCGCTGACCCGCTGGGGCGTGTCGGTGTCGCGCTACCACGGCCGGATGAACAAGCGCGAGCGCGACGACAGCCAGCAGCGATTCATGGAGTCGTCGGAGCTGGTCATGGTCGCGACCAACGCGTTCGGCCTCGGCGTCGACAAGGCGAACATCCGCAACGTCCTGCACTACCACGTGCCCGGATCGCTCGAGGCGTATGCGCAGGAAGCCGGACGCGGCGGGCGCGACGGCAAGCCCGCGCGCTGCGTGCTGCTGTTCTCACCCGACGATGTCGCGATCCAGGAGTACTTCCTCTCGGGTACGTACCCGACCAAGCGCCAGGTCCGCCAGGTGTTCGACGCGCTCGAGGCGTTCACCGACCTGCACCGGAGCGGCGGGCGGCTCGCCGACGAGTCGCCGCCGACGGTCGCCAACATCGCGCTGTCGTCGGGCGTCGGCCAGCAGCGCACGCGGACTGTGCTGTCGCTGCTCAAGGACGAGCAGTTCATCACCGAGCGCGAGGGCGGCGTGTACTTCGTCGCCGATCCGCCGCCGGAGCCGGCGCTGCTCGCCGAGCGCGCGCGGCAGTACGAGGCGCGCCGGATCGCCGATCGCAAGCGGCTCGATGCGCTGCTCGCGTACGTCAAGTCGCCGGGCTGCCGCAGCCAGGTCGTCCTCGAGTACCTCGGCGAGGTGAACCCGCCGCGCTGCGGGCGATGCGACAACTGCCTGCGCTCGCGCGAGGCGGCGCTCGCCGCATCGACCGAAGCGACCCGGCTCGGCGCGTCGCTGACCCGGCTGCTCGACGACGATTCGGTCGAGGCCAAGCCGCGGCGCGAGATCAAGACGCGCGTGGTGCGCATCGATCAGCCGCCGCCGAGCGGACAGCCCGAGGCAGCCGCGGCCGCGCCGGCCCCTCCGCCCAAGCCCGCGCCGACGGTGCTCCGGCGCAGCGCCGCGACCGCCGCGCCGTCCGCATTGTCGCCGGCACGCCCGGGATCTGCACCCAGCACGCCGGCACCGGTCGCCGCGGCTGCGCCGACCTCGCAGGGGCCGACCGTGCGATCGCCGAGCACGACGAACGGCCAGAGCGCCGAGCCGTTGCGTCCCGGCGCTGCAGCGGCCGCCGCGCCGGTGGCACAGGCGTCGGGCGCCGGGGCGGCCTCGCAGGCCGAGATCGAGGACCTCGAGGAGGACGACGAGCTCGAGGACGACGAGCTCGAGGATGACGAGGACCTCGAGGGTGACGACGACGACGACGAGGACGACGACGAGCTCGCCGAGGACGAGCTCGATGACGACGACGACGACGAGGATGACGACGACGACGACGAGGACGACGACGACGACGAGGACGACGAGGAGGACGATGACTACGAGGTCATCGACAAGACCGCCGCCGAGCTCGCCGAGGAGGGCATCGAGACCCCGGGCGAGATCACGGTGCTCGCCCGCAAGCGCGTCCCCAAGCAGCCCAAGCAGCGCCCCGAGCGCGCTGCCGATTCGCCGTCGGCGAGCGCGGCCGAGGCCAGACGGCGCAGACGGCGCAGGCGGCGCAAGCGGCGCGCGATGCTGCCGCCCAAGAGCGCCTTCACGACGCCGGTGCTGTCGACCGTCGCGCCCGAGCAATCCTCGCGGCGGTCCTCGGGCGGCGGCGGCCCGGTGATCGAGTACGTGCGCGGCCCGAGCGGTTCGAAAGTCGCGGGCCGGGTCCGCGCCCCGACGGCGCGCGTCCCGATGGACCTCGCCCGCCGCAGCCGTGGCAGGGGCAAGGGCAAGGCGAAGGCGGCAATGGCGCACCGGGCGAGCGGCGGCGGCGGCGGCGGCGGCGGCGCCGTCGGCTCGACGGCGCGGCGCCCGGACAGCCGGGGTTTCAGCCCGGCGGCAACGGCAGCGCGCCGCCGGGCGACGCACCGGTCAGCTTCTTCGCCCCGGTCGGCGGCGGCAGCGGCCCGATCATGCTCGGCCCCGATGGCCTGCCGATGCGCAAGCGGCGGCGACGGCGGCGGCGCGGCCGCGGCGGCCGGCAGCGCGAGTGGCGCACGCAGGGCCAAGGTGGTGACGGCGGCGACAGCGGCGGAGGGGCCGGCGGGCCACCGCCCGGCGGCTCGGTCTCGGACGGCGGCGACGGGAATTCCTAGCCCTGGCCTAGCACTGGCCTAGCACTGGCCGAACCTCGGCGAACACCGTAGGCTTGGATCGTGCTCGACTGGCTCGGTTCGGTGCAGATCCGCAAGCGGACCGGCACGCGCGTCGAGCTCGATCTGACGCGCGCGACCGCATGGACCGGATGGGGGCTCGGTGCCCTCGGCGGCTATCTGTGCGTGCGCGGTGGCTGGGGGCTTCTGGCCGGCGTCGTGGTCCTCGGCCTCGGCGTCCTGCTCGGCACGCTGCGCCGCAAGCTGGTGTTCGATCGCGAAGAGGGCCTGTTGCGCAGCGAGCAGCGCATCTTCGGCATCCGCCGGCGCGCCGCGATCCCGCTGTTTCACCTGCGCGCGGTCGTGGTGGCCGCGCGGCGCGGCGGTATGTACGTCGCCTACGTCGAGCGCAGGCTCGGTGGCACGATCCACCTCGACGAGGCGCGCAGATCGGCGCCGCTGCTCACCCTCGCTGAGGCGATCTCGGAGGTCGCCGAGCTGCGACTGGTATTCGATGCGACCACCCGTGTCGCGGCGTCGGACTAATCCCCCTCGACGCAAGCGATCGCTCACGGACCAGATGGGCGCAGGTGATTGAGCGCGGAGGGCGAGCGCGCTACCGTCTGAGCTCGGATGCGCCGCCTCCTGCTGGTCCTCGTCGTGGTCGCCGGGTGCAAGGATGACGGCGCCGCCGGCGGCACGCCGCGCAGCGCGAGCGCACAAGCGCTCGCCGGCGTGTATCCCGAGAAGTGGCGGTGCGAGAGCATCGCGACCCTCGCGACGCTGGGCGAGCTGCTCGGCGGCGCGACCCGCCAGCTCGACTCCGCCGCGCCGGTCGAGCGCGGCCTGCCCCACCCGTGCAACTACGAGATCCAGGGCAAGGAGCCCGAGTACTGGACGTTCGATGTCGACTGCCGCGACGGCATGAAGCAGCGCGCCGACGCGCTGTTCGAGCAGTACCGCACGATGAGCCGCGAGGCGATCGAGCAATACAAGAACCACGCCGCCGCTCCCCGCACCCGCGAAGCGCGCGAGGTCCGCGACGCCGGCCCCGAGCCGCGCGCACCCGAGCCGGCCGCCGAGGTGGCGGTCGGCGCCAAGGGCCTCGACCACCGCGGCCAGGGCCTGATCTTCATCGACGACGATGCGCCGTGCTACGTGCGCGTCGTCGGCAAGGACGCCGTCCGTCGGCTCGAGCTCGCCAAGCTCATCGCGAAGAACCTCACGTTCGCGAACGCCCCGATGACGCCCCGCGCCGCGCAGTGAACAGCGAGCTGTCGGCACAGATCAAGCTCGCGATCCCGCTCGCGGCGCAGCAGCTCGGCTTCCAGCTGATGGGCACCGTCGACGCCGCGCTGCTCGGCCGTTACTCCGACACGGCGCTCGCCGCGGCCGGCGTGGGCAATAGCCTGCTGTTCGCGATCACCTCGCTGGGCTGGGGCATCGTGATGGGGCTCGAC
>DATIPJ010001039.1:0-3313 GCA_035472155.1 Kofleriaceae bacterium | reverse complement strand
CACCGCGTGATGTTGCACATCCCCGAGCCGAACTCCTTGCGGATCTCGGGGACCCGGTCGTCGGTATCCAGCGGGTGCATCTCCAGGCTGGCGAGCCGGATCATGAAGCGCGGCCCGACGAACGACCTGTTATCGATGCGCTTGCCGGCCTTGGTGTTGATCGCCGCCTCGATCGCCGGCTTGTCGCGATCGCGCAGCACGTGGCAGACGTCCTGGCACAGGTAGCACTCGATGCACTTGCGGAACTCCTGCACCCGGTCGACGTCCTCCTGGTACATGCGATACGTGCCGTCGGCGTCGCGCGGGCGCGGCTTGAACTTGGGGATCCGCTTGTTCTGCTCGTAGTTCCACGACACGTCGGTGACCAGGTCCTTCATCACCGGGAACGTCTTGAGCGGCTGGCAGGTGATGGTCTCGGTCTCGCTGAACACGTTCATGCGCGTCATGCAGGCCAGGCGCGGCTTGCCGTTGATCTCCATCGAGCACGAGCCGCACTTGCCGGCCTTGCAGTTCCAGCGCAGCGCCAGGTCGTTGGCCTGCTGGGCCTGGATGCGATGCAGCACGTCGAGCACGACCATGCCCGGATCGACCTCGATGTCGAACTGCTTGAAGTCGCCGCCCCCGATATCGCCGCGCCAGACCTTGAAGACTCGCTTTGCCATCGCGTGTGACTCCTTCTGTTCCGAGCGCCTGGGCTACTTGACGTCCGCGCCGACCTTGCCGGCCTCGAGGTCCTCGATCTTGGCATTGGCCATCGCGACCAGGTGCGCCGGGCCCTCGGGCCGCTGGCGCTTCTCGACCTGCATGCTGCCGTCGATGCCCTTCTTGACGATCACGTTGTACTTGACCCACTCCGGGCTCTCGCCGGGGAAGTCGAGCCGGGTGTGCGCGCCGCGGCTCTCCTCGCGGGTCAGCGCCGCGCGGGTCACCGCCTCCGACGTCACCAGCAGCGAGCGCATCGACAGCGCCTCGTGCCAGCCGGGGTTGTACTGGCTCGAGCCGGGGGCCCGCATCGTGCGCGCCTCGTCTTTGAGCGCCTCGAGCTCGGTCAGCGCGACCTCGAGCTCGTCCTTCTTGCGCACGATGCCGACGCCCTTGCTCATCGTCACCTGCAGCTTGTCGTGCAGCAGATACGGATTGGTCCCCGACTCGCGGTTCAGGATCTCCGTCGCGCGCCGGACCGCCGCGGCGATCTGGTCGTTGGACGCCTTGGGCCCCGACGACAGCTTGCCGATGTAGCCCTTGGCGCCGTCGCCGGCGAGCTTGCCGAACACGATCAGGTCCGACAGCGAGTTGCCGCCGAGCCGGTTGGCGCCGTGCATGCCGGCGGCGCACTCGCCGCACGCGAACAACCCGGGCACCGTGGTCTCCTGCGTGTCGGCGTCGACCCGGATGCCGCCCATGAAGTAGTGCAGCGTGGGCCCGACCTCCATCGCCTCCTTGGTGATGTCGACCTCCGCCAGCTCCTTGAACTGGTGATACATCGACGGCAGCTTGCGCCGGATGAAGTCGGCCGGCCGGCGCGAAGCGATGTCGAGGAACACGCCGCCGTGCGGCGAGCCGCGCCCGGCCTTGACCTCGGCGGTGATCGCGCGCGCAACCTCGTCGCGCGTGAGCAGCTCGGGCGGCCGGCGCGCGTTCTTGTCGCCCGCGAGCCAGCGGTCGCCCTCCTCGATCGTGGCGGCGGTCTCCGGCGCGAATCGCTCGGAGATGTAGTTGAACATGAACCGCTCGCCCTTGTTGTTCTTCAGCACGCCGCCGTCGCCGCGCACGCCCTCGGTGACGAGGATGCCGCGCACCGACAGCGGCCACACCATGCCGGTCGGATGGAACTGCGTGAACTCGACGTCCATCAGCTCGGCCCCGGCGTCGTACGCCATCGCGATGCCGTCGCCGGTGTACTCCCACGAGTTCGACGTCACCGGCCACGCCTTGCCGCCGCCGCCGGTCGCCAGGATCACCGCCTTGCAGCGAAAGATCACGAACCGCCCGGTCTCGCGCCAGTACGCGAGCAGCCCGGCGATGCGGTCGCCGTCCTTCAGCAGCTCGAGCGCCGTGCACTCCATATGGAAGTCGATGCCCTGGTGCACGCCGTGATCTTGTAGGGAGCGGATGAGCTCCAGCCCCGTGCGATCGCCGACGTGCGCCAGCCGCGGATAGCGATGCCCGCCGAAGTTGCGCTGCGAGATCAGCCCCTCCTTGGTGCGGTCGAACACCGCGCCCCACTCCTCGAGCTCGCGCACGCGATCGGGCGCCTGCCGCGCGTGCAGCTCGGCCATGCGCCATACGTTGAGGAACTTGCCGCCGCGCATCGTGTCGCGGAAGTGCACCTTCCAGTTGTCGCGCGGATCGGTGTTGCCCATCGCCGCGGCCATGCCGCCCTCGGCCATCACCGTGTGGGCCTTGCCGAGCAGGCTCTTGGACACGACGCCGGTGTTGAGCCGCAGGGCGCTGCACTCGATCGCCGCGCGCAGCCCCGCGCCGCCCGCGCCGACGACCATCACGTCGTGGTCGATGGTCTGGATCTCGGATACGTCGAGCATGTACTCACCAGGTGTTGAAGTCGCGGAGGTAGCCCATCGACAGCAGACGGACGTAGAGGTCCGTCACCATGACCCAGACCAGGCTGAGCCAGGCAAACTGCATGTGCCGCTCGTTGAACCACGTCGCCCGCTTCCACGTCCCGAGCGCCGCGGTCGGCTTGCCGCAATCGGACATGCAGTCCTTGCGACCGCCGAACAGGTGCCGGAACGAGTGGCAGCCGAACGTGTAGCTCGCGATCAGCACGACGTTGATCGTCAGAATGATGCTGCCGACACCGATGCCGAACCTGCCATCCTTGAAAAACCCCTCGACGGCGTCCTTGCCCAGGATGATGATGAACGCGAGCGCAAAATACAGCGCATAGCGGTGCAGGTTCTGGATCACCAGCAGCCCGGTCTCGCCGCGGTACTTGCGCTTGCCGGCGAGCGGCCCCACCGCGCAGCCCGGCGGCGATCCCGCAAACGACCGATAGTAGGCCTTGCGGTAGTAGTAGCAGGTGAACCGGAAGCTTCCCGGGAACACCAGGATCAACAGCGCGGGCGAGAACGAGATCAACTTCGACGGCCACCAGCTCGGCACCGCGCCGAGCCACGCGTGGCTCACGGGCGCCGCGCCCGCGACGTGAGGATCCGAGAACAGGATCGGCGAGTAAAACGGCGAGAGATACGGATCGACGTAGTAATGGTTGCCCTGGAGCGCGGCCCAGGTCGTGTACACGACGAACGTCGCGAACACGGCGAATGTGATCGCCGGCCCGCTGCGCCAATCG
>DATIPJ010001038.1:0-5400 GCA_035472155.1 Kofleriaceae bacterium | reverse complement strand
TGGAGATCGCGGTGGCTGCGAACCCGTCCGATCCGGGCTCGTGGCACGACCTCGGGCTGTTGCGGCACCACGCCGGCGACGACGCGGGCGCGATCGTGGCGCTGCGGCGCGCCGAGGAGCTCGCGCCGCGCGATGTCCGTCCGCGCACGGCGCTCGCGGCGCTGTACTGGAAGCGCGGCGACCGCGACCGCGCGGCGCGCGAGTACCGCGGGATGCTCGAGCTCGACCTGCCCGACCGCTTGCGCGCCAAGGTCGAGTGGGCGCTCACCGAGCTGGCCAAGCGCTGATCGCCGCGCAATACTTCGTCGGTAGATGCGCCAGATGAGACAGCTCGCGCTGGTCCTCGCGACGTGCGCCGGCCTGGGCGCCGGTCTGAGCGCCGGCCCGGGGCACGCGGCGGCGGCCGGCAACTTCGACTGGGCGGGGCACGTCCAGCTCGATGCCGAGGGGCTGGGCAGCGACGACCCGGCCAAGCGGCTCGAGGCGGTGAGCGATCTCGGCAAGTACGACATCGCGCTGACCGAGCCGTACCTGATGAAGGCGCTCACCGACGAGGACGACAAGGTCAAGCAGGCGGCGGCCAAGACGCTCGGCCTCGGGGGATCCCGGGCCGCGGTACCGGTGATGATCGAGTGGCTCACCGATCCGGACCCCAAGTTCAAGCAGGTCGGCGCCGACGTGCTCGGCGAGATCGGCGGCCCGGAGGCGACGTCGGCGCTGACCCGATCGCTGGGCGACTCGGACTCGACGGTGCGCATGCGCGCGGTCAAGGCGCTCGGCAAGATCGGCCTGCACGGCAACGGCGCGGTCGTGCTGGCGCTGATCCCGCGGCTCGAGGACGACAAGGCCGACGTGCGGATCGCGACCATCGCGCAGCTCGAGGAGCTCGGCGATCGCCGCGCGGTGATCCCGCTGGTCGCGCGGTTCGGCGACACCGCGCCCGAGGCGCGCCGCACCGCGGTCCGCGCGGTCGGCAAGCTCGGCGATCCGTCGGCGGTGCCGGCGCTGGTTCGCTTGATGAATGATCCGAACGAGGACGTGCGTACGGCGGCGGTCGGCTCGCTCGGCCTGCTCGGCGCGGTCGATGCGATCGACGCGCTCACCGAGCAGCTCAGCACCGGCAGCGACACCTATCGCCAGAAGGTCGCGTATGCGCTGGGCCAGATCGCCGCGGTGCCGCGGTCGGGCAAGGCCGGCGAGGACGCGATGCGCACGCTGGTCGAGAACCTGGCGGCACTGACATCGCGCAACGCAGCGCGCGAGGCGCTGCACGTCGCCGGCAGGGCCGCGGTGCCCGCGCTGGTCGCGCACCTGCAGGGCCGCATCCACGGCGACCCCGCGACGGCGGTGCTCCTGCTGTCCGACGCGGGCGATCCGCGCGCGACCGCGACGCTGGCCGCCGAGCTCGAGCGCGGCCGGGTGGCGATGCCGCTCGTGCTCAAGGCGCTCGGCGCGACCGGCGATCCGCAGGCGCTGGTGCCCGTGCTCGGCGCGCTGTCGAGCAAGGATGCCGCGATCCGGCTCTCGGCGATGGAGGCGTTGCGCCCGCTGCTCGGCTCGGACGCGCGCGCCGGCGATGTCCTGATCGAGCACCTCACCGACGACGATCTCGAGATCCGCGTGCTGGCGGCCGAGTACCTGGGCGCGCTCGGCGTCGGCTCGGCAGCCGGAAAGCTGACCGCGCTGTCGAGCCCGGGCAACCCGCTCCGGCTGCGCCACGCGGCGATCGACGCGCTCGGCGAGATCGGGCGCGCCGGCCACCTGCCCCGCCCCACGGATGCCACCAAGGCGCTGATCGACGTCCTGCGCGAGGGGCCGCTCGAGCTGCACTCGTCGGCGGCGACCGCGCTGTCGTACATCGCCAACCCCGCGGCGCTGCCGCAGCTGATCGCGCTCGCGCGCAGCGACCGCAGCCCGATGCGCTTCGAGGTCGTACGCGCGATCGGCGCCACGCTGCGCGCCCACCCCGACGGCGGCGCGCGCAAGGCGCTGCGCGAGCTCGCCGATGACGGCAACGTCAAGGTCGGGCTCGCCGCGATCGCAGGCCTCGCCGCCGCCGGCACGCCCGAGGATGCGGCGTTCCTGCGCACCATGGTCGAGCAGGCGCCGTCCGATCGCCGGCGCGCCGCCGCGTGGGCGCTCGGCGAGATGCACGACCCCGGCGCGTTCGACGTGCTCGCGACGGCGATGTCGAGCCGCGACGACCGCCTGGCCGGCGATGCCGCCTGGGCGCTCGGCGAGCTCGTCGCCGGCACGCGCGACGCCAAGGCGACCGGCGTCGACGCGCGCACGGGCGACCTGACCGACCGCTGGCTCCACCTCGTGCAGCACGGCGGCTGGGCCGCGGCGGTCAACGGCGCGGCCGCGGTCGCCCGCGTGCTCTGGGCGCTGCCCAAATCCGCGCGCGCCGAGCTGCTCACCAAGCCGCGCCGCGAGGCGCTGACCGCGCGCACGTTCCACAAATCGCGCCTCGCGCGCATCAACCTGGCGCACGCCCTCGCCGCCGTCGGCGACGACGACGCGGTCAAGGTCCTCGCCCAGCTGCTCAAGGACGACCCGAGCCCGCACGTCCGCATGGCGGCCGCCCGCGCGCTTCACCGGATCGGCGGCGCGAAGCCGGCCGCGGCGCTCAAGCTCGCCGCCGACGCCGACCAGGATCCGCTGGTCCGCGACGCCGCCAGGACGCCGCCCGGGCCGATCCCGCCGCGCAGCGAGTGGCGCACCTTCTATGTCGTCGACCCCAGCGCCGACGACGCGCGCGTCCGCCAGGAGCCATACTTCGTGCATTCGCCCGACGACATCGTGTGGGCGACGTACACCGACGCGCGCGGCGAGTTGACCACCGAGCACGTCCCGGCCGACACCGCGCGCGACCGCATCCTGCCGGCGAGCCACGAACCCGAGTACTGACGGCGCGTCGTCGCCACCGCCGCCGACCTGCGCACCGTCGCTGAACGGTCCGGGCTCAGCGCGAGACGCGGTCGGCTCATCACGAGACGCGCAGGGCGCAGCCTGCGTCGACCTCCAGCGACTCCTCGTGCCTCCGCGGATGTCACCGCCGGACGGCGAGGAGACAACGATGGAGACGCTGCACCGTGCACCTCGCACGCGATCGATCACAGCGTCATCGCCAGTTTCCGCAGGCATGCGTCTTGCGGACGACGGGCGAATGCATCGTTCGCATGTGCTCGTGTTGTGCGCTTCGTTCCTCGTTGCCTGTGGCAGTGTCGAAGGGCCGGATCCCGATACCGTGCCACCCACTGTCGTCTCGATCACGCCTGCCGACGGCGCGGCGGGTGTGTGGCTGCACCAGCCGATCCGCATCGCGTTCTCCGAGCCGCTCGCGCCGGAGTCGACGCAGGGCGCGACGCTGAGCGGGCCCGATGGTGCGCCGATCGCCGCGCAGGTGGTCGCCAGCTCGGAGACCGAGCTCACCGTCACCGCCGACGACGCGGACGCGGCCGTCGGCGCGCTGCACCTGGCGCTCGACGCGCGCATCACGGATGTCGCCGGGAATGCGCTCGCCGCGGCAGGCGCGACGTGGCAGCTGGCGCCCTGGAACCGCAGCGAGCTGGCGGGCACGACGCCGTCGCTGGCCGTCGACGCGGCCGGCCGCATGGTGATCGCGCGCGCCGTCGATGGCCCGGGCGGCCGCCGGATCGCGGTGAGCGCGTGGACCGGCGCGGCATGGGCCGACCTCGGCGGCCCGCTGGGCGCGCGCGACGCTGCGCTGCCGTCGGTGGTGCTCGACGCCGCCGGTGCGCCGCTCGTGGTGTGGAGCGAGTTCCCGGCGCAGCCCGGCAGCGACGCGCTGGTCAGCGTCCAGGCGGCGCGCTGGACCGGCGCGAGCTGGCAGGCGCTCGCGTCGCCGGGCGAAGGCTCGTTCGCCGTCATCGCGCGGCCGGAGAGCGGCGGCGATCCGATCCTCGCGTACACCGCGCCGGCGCCCGCCGGCAGCTCGCCGGTGCGCGTGCGCGTGCTCACCGGCGAGCAGTGGCAGCCGCTCGCCGCGGCGGGCAGCGATATCCCGGCGACCGGCGCCGTCGTCGGCTTGCCGCAGCTGGTCGCGCTCGCGCCCACGATGCCGGTCGTGGTGTTCGCGGAGATGGGCGGCGGACCGGTGCCGCCGCAGGTCCGCGTGCTGCGCTGGACCGGCGCGACCGGGGCGTGGACCGAGACCAAGCCGATCGCGATCGTCACCGCGCCGAGCGGCGAGATCAACCGCGTGTCGGTCGCCGCGCGCGGCAGCGATATCGTCGTCGGATACGACACGTTCAGCGGCTCGTTCGGCGTGCACGCGGTGCGGGTCTCGGGCACGACCTGGGAGCCGCTCGGCGGCCTGCTCGACATCGATCCGTCGTCGGATGCCCAGGCGCCCGCGGTCGCGATCGACGCCGACGGCGCGCCGCTGGTCGCGTGGCGCGAGCTGATCGACGGCCGGTGGCGCGGACTGCTCGCGCGCTGGAACGGCGCGGCCTGGGTCGAGGTCGGCGGCCACGTGTGGAGCGACGACCCTGCGCGCGCGCTGGTTCGCCCGGGCCTCGCGCTGCTGCGCGGCCGCGTGCCGCTCGTCGCGTGGAGCGAGCAGCCGCCGGGTGCGCCCACCGCCACGACGGTGCGCACCGCGCTGTGGAACGGCCCGAGCACGCCGCCCGCCGTCGCCGCGCGCGCATCCATCGCCGGCTGCGCGTTCGACGGCACGCAGGCCACGCTGTCCGCCACGGGCTGCTTCGCGATCGCCGCGGGCCACGCCACGCCGCACCCGGGGCTCGTGCCGTTCGATCTGACGAGCGAGCTGTGGTCCGATGGCGCGCTCAAGCGGCGCTGGGTCGCCCTCCCCGACGGCCAGTCGCTGACGACGCCGCCGACCGGCGCCTGGACCGCGCCGCCGGGCACGATGATCATCAAGGAGTTCGCGTACGAGACCACGCCCGGGGCGGCCCTCACGCGGCGCGTGATGGAGACGCGCTTCCTCATCAACGGCGCGCGCCCCGACGCCTGGCAAGGCTTCAGCTTCCGCTGGCGCCCCGACGGCTCCGACGCGGACCTCCTGAGCGACGCCGATACCGTCGCATGGCCGCTCGACAGCGGCATGCGCCACGCGCACGTCTACCCGAGCCGGGCGCAGTGCACGCGCTGCCATCATCCATCGAACGGGCCGCTGCTCGGCCTGCGCACCGCTCAGCTCGCGCGCCGCTTCGACTACGACGGCATCATCGCCGACCAGCTCGAGACCCTCGCGGCCCTCGGCGCCATCCCGCCACCGCCCGCGCAGCCGGTGCGCACCGCGCCGTTCACCTCGCCGCACGACACCAGCGCGCCGCTCGAGCTCCGCGTGCGCGGCTACCTGGCAGCCAACTGCAGCCATTGCCACAACCCGACCGGCGAGCGGCCGACCCG
>DATIPJ010001037.1:0-3976 GCA_035472155.1 Kofleriaceae bacterium | reverse complement strand
ACGGCGACCTCGATCGCAAGCTGAACCTCGCCGCGCGCGGCGAGATCGCGACTCTCGTCGATACGATCAACAACATGATCGACACGCTGTCGACGTTCGCCGCGCAGGTCTCCGGTGTCGCGCGCGACGTCGGTGTCGACGGACGCCTCGGCGGTCAGGCCGACGTGCCGGGCGCCGCCGGTGTGTGGCGCGACCTCACGAATAACGTCAACGAGCTCGCCGGAAATCTGACCAACCAGGTGCGCGACATCGCCGAGGTCACGACCGCGGTCGCCAACGGCGACCTGACCCGCAAGATCACCGTCGAGGTGCGCGGCGAGCTGCTCCAGCTCAAGAACACGATCAACACGATGGTCGATCAGCTGGGGTCGTTCGCGTCCGAGGTGACGCGCGTCGCCCGCGAGGTCGGCCTCGACGGCGTGCTCGGCGGTCAGGCCCAGGTCCGCGGCGTGTCGGGCACATGGCGCGAGCTGACCGACAACGTCAACGTCATGGCGCGCAACCTCACCGAGCAGGTGCGCGGCATCGCGACGGTCGTGACCGCGGTCGCCAACGGCGACCTCGAGCGGAAGCTGACCTTGACCGCGCGCGGCGAGATCGCGACGCTGGTCGACACGATCAACAGCATGATCGATACGCTGTCGACGTTCGCGGCGCAGGTATCCGGCGTGGCGCGCGACGTCGGCGTCGAAGGCAGCCTCGGCGGCCAGGCCGACGTGCCGGGCGCCGCGGGCGTGTGGCGCGACCTGACCAACAACGTCAACGAGCTCGCCGGCAACCTGACCGGCCAGGTCCGCGCGATCCGCGACGTCGCGACCGCGGTGACCCAGGGCGACCTGACGCGGTCGATCACCGTCGACGCGCGCGGCGAGATCGCGCAGCTCAAGGACACCGTCAACCAGATGATCCGCACGCTCGCGGAGACCACGAAGGTCAACCAGGAGCAGGACTGGCTCAAGACCAACGTCGCGCGGTTCACCCGCATGCTGCAGGGCCAGCGCGATCTGCTGACGGTGGCGCGCCAGATCCTGAACGAGCTGGCGCCGCTGGTGAACGCGCACCACGGCGCGTTCTTCATGACCGAGACCGACGACTCGGGCCCGCAGCTCAAGCTGTTCGCATCGTACGCGTACCAGGAGCGCAAGGCGGTCTCGAACGTGTGGCGGTTCGGCCAGGGTCTGGTCGGCCAGGCGGCGCTCGAGGGCAAGCGCATCGTGCTGTCGAAGGTGCCGTCGGATTACATCCAGATCTCGTCGGCGCTCGGCGAGGCACCGCCGCACGCGATCGTCGTCGTGCCGATCCTGTTCGAGGGCGAGGTCAAGGGCGTGATCGAGCTGGCGTCGTTCGAGCGGTTCTCCGGGATCCAGCTCGCGTTCCTCGACCAGATGCTCGAGTCGCTCGGCATCGTGATCGCCACGATCGAGGCGACGATGCGCACCGACGAGCTGCTGCGCCAGTCGCAGAACCTGACCGACGAGCTGCGCAACCAGCAGAACGAGCTGCAGCAGACCAACGAGGAGCTCGAGGAGAAGGCGGTCCAGCTCACCGAGCAGAAGGCCGAGGTCGAGCGCAAGAACAAGCAGGTCGAGCTCGCGCGCCAGGAGCTCGAGGAGAAGGCCGAGCAGCTCGCGCTGACCTCGAAGTACAAGTCGCAGTTCCTCGCGAACATGTCGCACGAGCTGCGCACGCCGCTCAATTCGCTCCTCATCCTGTCGCGCCAGCTCGCCGACAACGTCGAGGGCAACCTGACCGACAAGCAGATCCGCTACGCCGACACGATCCGCCAGGCGGGCACCGATCTGATGACGCTGATCAACGAGATCCTCGATCTGGCCAAGATCGAGTCGGGCACGATGGCGGTCGAGATCTCGCAGGTGCGGTTCGGCAACCTGCGCGACTACGTGGATCAGACGTTCCGCCAGGTCGCCGAGGAGAGGGGCCTGACGCTCACCGTCGAGCTCGACCCGGCGCTGCCGCCGTCGATCGACACCGACGACATGCGGCTGCGCCAGGTGCTGCGCAATCTACTGTCGAACGCGCTCAAGTTCACCGAGCGCGGGAAGGTCAGGCTGCGGATCTACCGCGCGGCGCCGGATGTGCTGGCGTTCGCGGTCTCGGATTCCGGCATCGGGATCCCCAGGGACAAGCAGCGCCTGATCTTCGAGGCGTTCCAGCAGGCCGACGGCTCGACCAGCCGCAAGTATGGCGGCACCGGGCTGGGTCTCTCGATCTCGCGCGAGATCGCGGGCCTGCTCGGCGGCGAGCTCCGCGTCGAGAGCACGGTCGGCGTGGGCAGCACGTTCACGCTGTTCCTGCCCGCGGTGTACGAGGCGCAGCGCCGTGATTCGCGGCGGACGTCGACGATCACCGTGCCGCCGATGGCGATGCAGCTACCTCCGCCGTCGCCCGCGCATGCTCCGGCGACGACGCTGGCCGCGCTGGGCCCGATGACCGCGACGGCCGCGCCGGCCGGTCCGGGGCGAAACGACGAGGCCGAGGGCATCCCGCTCCGCGATGCGCCGGCGCCGCCGCTCACCCGCTCGGTGCCCGACGACTACGAGAACCTCGAGCCCGGCGACCGCGTGCTGCTGGTGATCGAGGACGATCTGACCTTCGCGGCCACCCTGCTCGAGATGGGTCGGCAGTCCGGCTTCAAGGGCGTGGTCGCGACCTCGGGCGGCCAGGCGCTCGAGCTCGCGCGCGCGGTCAAGCCCGATGCGATCACGCTCGACCTCCGGCTGCCCGACATCGACGGCTGGGTGCTGCTCGATCGGCTCAAGCACGACCCGGCGACCCGCCACATCCCGGTCCACGTGATCTCGGGGCTAGACGAGGAGCGCCGCAGCCTGCAGTACGGCGCGCTCGGCTTCCTGCAGAAGCCCGTCACCGTCGAGGGCCTGCAGGCCGGGCTGTCCAATATCCACAAGTTCGTCGAGAAACGGGTCAAGAACCTGCTGGTCGTCGAGGACGATCCGGCGCAGAGCCAGGCGATCGCGGACCTGATCGGCGACGGCGACGTATCGACCACCAGCGTGTCGTCGGGCGAGAACGCGCTCGAGACCCTGCAGGCGCAGAACTACGACTGCGTGGTGATGGACCTCCGGTTGCCCGGGATGTCGGGCTTCGAGCTGATCGAGCGCATCAAGGCCGATCCGCGGCACCGCCGGCTGCCGGTGATCGTCTACACCGGCCGCGAGCTGACCGACGAGGACAAGCAGCGGCTGCACGGGCTCGCGCAGACCGTCATCATCAAGGACGTCACCACCATGGAGCGGCTGCTCGACGAGACGGCGCTGTTCCTCCACCGCGTCGAGGCCAACCTGCCCGAGCGCAAGCAGCGCGTGCTGCGCCGGCTCGCCAAGAGTGATCCGCAGCTCGCCGACCGCAACGTGCTCGTCGTCGACGATGATCTGCGCAACATCTTCGCGCTGACGTCGCTGCTCGAGGGCCACAAGATGCACGTGCAGTACGCCGAGAACGGGCGGCGCGCGCTGACCAAGCTCGAGGAGAACTCGAACATCGACGTCGTGCTGATGGACATCATGATGCCGGAGATGGATGGCTACGAGGCGCTGCGCAAGATCCGCGAGCGCGCGCAGTGGAAGGACCTCCCGGTGATCGCGCTGACCGCCAAGGCGATGCAGGGCGATCGCGAGAAGTGCCTGGGCGCCGGCGCGTCGGACTACATCACCAAGCCGGTCGACGCCGACCAGCTGCTGTCCCTGCTCCGGGTCTGGCTCTACCAGGCCTGACCTGATCTTCACCCGGCGCTTCACCCGGCATTTTCACCTCCTGGCAGCGGTGCCGCCATCCTTTACCGCCTTGGGCGAGACCATCATGCCGGAGCGGTTGGTGAGCTGGGCGATCAGCGGCGCATACGGGTTCTTCAGCACGAGCTTGATGGTGAGGGGATCGAGCACCTCGACGTGATCGACGCTGGCCAGTTCGGACTTGCGGAACGAGCCGGGCTTATTGA
>DATIPJ010001036.1:0-7750 GCA_035472155.1 Kofleriaceae bacterium | reverse complement strand
TCGCAGCCTCGCAGTAGTCGATGGCGAGGTGCTGCTCGGCGCACACCTCGCCGGCACACTCGGCCGGGAGGCACTTGACCGGGAACACGCAGGTCGCGGGGGTGGTGCAGCCGGTGTTCGAGAAGCAAGGGGTCGCGGTGCCGCTGCAGGTCCCGGTGCTGCAGGAGCTGTCGTCACTGCAGAAGCTGTTGTCGTCTTCGCAATGCGCCGAGCAGCTGGCGACGCTGGTGCAGCTGAATCCCGAGCCCGCGCAGGTGCCCGGCAAGCAGGTGCTGCCGGAGGCGCAGGTCCCCGGGCCGCTGCACGTCTCACCGATCGCGTGCAGATTGGTGCACGTGCGGGTCGGCGTGGTGCCGTCGCAGAACAAGCCTCTCGCGCACTGGAGGGTCGACGTGCACGTCCCGCCCTCGGCGACCAGCGGGCGGCAGGTGCCGGTGTTGCAAAACAGGCCGCTCGCGCAGGCCTGGCTCAGGCACGCCATGCCATCGGTCGGCAGCGCGGTGCAGATGCGGGCGCTGTTGCAGAGGTTGTCCTGCGCTCACTCGAACTGGAAGTCGCACTGGCCGCCGGTCGCGACCGTACCGGTCCAGGCGCTCTCGAGACAGGGCTCGGCCCACGGCAGCATCGCGCCGATCGTCGCGCACGTTCCGTCCTCGGGAGCCACGAACGCCTCGAGGCAGGCGTTCATGACCTTGGCGTCGAACGTCACCCGGTTGTTCTTGACCGAGAAGTCGATCGTCGCCTTCTGACGCTCGCAGATCGCGCGCACGTCGTCGCGGCATTCGCTCTCGGTCCGCGGATCGGACACGCGCAGGGCGGCCTCGATCTCGCCCTCCGAGCAGCACTGGAACATGTTGAAGCACGCGACGTCGGCGACCGCGTCGCACACCGTGTCGTCGGACGTGCTCACACTCGGCCGGCCGCCGCCATCATCGCCGCCGCAGCCACCGATCACCACGAGCGTATTCAAAGCTAGTGCACAAGCGATTCTCTTCATCACACCCTCCCGCGCGAAGTCCCAACTTCGCGACGCAAGCAGCTTCCTACAACGGCGCCCGGCGCGCAGGCTGCACGGTGGCAAAAAGCGATACTGGGTACTGCAGATCTTCACAGCCGCTTGAAGCGGTGGACGCGTAGATCGATCCCGAACCGCCGACATAGGCGGTGAATCTGCGTCCGCGAGGTCCGCATCTCGCGGGCGACCGCGTTGACGTTGCCCTGGTGGCGGGCGAGGAGCCCCTCGAGCCGCTCGCGGCTGCCGCTGGCGGTGTCGTGCTCGGCGGCACCGGGCAGCGCGTCTTCGGCGGACGCGGGGGGCAGCGCGTGGGGAGACACGGCGCGCACCGCATCGGACAGGTGGTCCTCCTCGATCGGCATGCCGTCGGCGAGGATCAGCGCCGTCGCGATGACCTTCTCGAGCTCGCGGACATTGCCGGGCCACGGATAGCCATAGAGCGCGCGGATCGCGGCGGCCGACAGCTCGATCGGCGCGCTCGGCGACGGTGCGTGGCGGGCGAACAGGCTGCGCAACAGCGCGCCGAGGTCCTCGCGGCGGGCGCGCAGCGGCGGCAGCACCACGGTGAACCCGGTGAGCCGCGCCAGCAGGTCGGCGCGAAATGCCTCGCGCGCAACCATCTCGCCGAGGTCGCGGTGGGTCGCCGCGACGATCCGCACGTCGACCGGGATCGGCTTGACGCCGCCGACCGGCAGCAGCTCGCCCTCCTGGAGCACGCGCAGCAGCGCGGCCTGGCCATCGAGCGGCAGGTCGCCGATCTCGTCGAGGAACAGCGTGCCCTTGTCGGCCGCGCGGATCAGGCCTGGGCGATCTTCGTTGGCGCCCGAGAACGCGCCCTTGCGGTAGCCGAACAGCTCGGACTCGAGGAGCGAGCGCGACAGCGCGCCGCAGTTGAGCGCCTGCAGCGGCCCGGTGCGGCCCGACAGCTGATGGACCGCGCGGGCGATCAGCTCCTTGCCGGTGCCGGTCTCGCCGTGGACGACGATCGCCACCGACGAGCGCGCGATCGTCATGAGGTTTTCGAACTGGCGCGCGAGCGCGGGGTGGCGCGTGCCCAGGCCGAGCGGCGGCTCGGGGGCGTCGGGCCGCGACGGATGGGGAACGTTGTCGCGAAACACGAAGAACGAGCGGCCGACCTCGACGAGATCGCCGTTGCGGAGGATCGTGCGCGCGACGTCGACGCCGTTGACCCGGGTGCCGTTCTTCGAGCTCGCGTCCTCGAGCGACCAGCCCTCGGCGACCAGCCGCAGGTGCGCGTGGACGACCGACATCCGGCGGTCCGCGATCTCGAGCGTCAGCCGGCGCTCGCCGCCCACCGTCGACAGTCGCGCCGTGCGGGTCGCCGAGGCGCGGCTCAGCGTGACTGCGTCGACATCACCGAGCGCGAACGGCGCGGTCGCGCACGGCTTACCGCTCTCGAAGATCAGCGTCAGGGATCCGGGCTGCACCGTCGTCACGCGTCGCGCGACGATGCGGTCATGTCGATCGTCTTCGGTCGTCTGTGACCGAGAGCGAGCCTTTGACACGACGCCATTCTGCGTCCAAAGGGCGCGCCGAACAACGTCGCGGGGGGGCTTCCCGTCGCGCGGATCCCAGATCGCACATGGTCTGTTCCTCGGAATGTGAGCGGCCTGCGAGTCGTTTGCGCCCAGCTCTGCAGTGGTGGTGCCAGCGGGCGGTGCGCCGCGAACGAGCGCGCGACGGCGCGCGGCGTACCGGCGGTGCACCCGTACCGCACCGCGGTGCACCGTGCGAGGGCACTGATGCCACCTCGTCGGAGATTGCGCGGCGAGACGGCGACCCGCGCCTTGCAGCGACCAGAGGCGCCGGATAACGTCGCGGTCGATGTCGTCGGGGAAAGGCGTAGGGCAGGAGCGACGATGGGTCCCTCCGGCCAGCTTCGACGGATACCGACTGCTGCGGCCGCTCGGCGCCGGCGGCATGGGACTGGTCTACCTCGGCCACGATCTGCTGCTCGACCGCCCGGTGGCGATCAAGTTCATCGCCGGCGCGGCGCCCGATCACCGTCGGAGAGAGCGCTTCCTGTTCGAGGGCCGCGCGCTCGCCCGGCTGCTCCACCCCAATGTCGTGCTGACGTTCCGGGTCGGCGACGTCGAGGGCCGGCCGTTCCTGGTCTCGGAGTACGTGTCGGGGCGCTCGCTCGATCAGCTCGAGCGCACGATGCCGTGGCGGCGCGTCCTCGAGATCGGCATTGGCCTGGCGCGCGGGCTGGCCGCGGCCCATCGCGCAGGCGTGCTGCACCGCGACGTCAAGCCCGCCAACGTGGTCTTGACCGAGGACGGCACGGTCAAGCTCATCGACTTCGGGCTCGCCAAGCTCGTCGGCGATGACGATGCGCCCGCCGCGGCGGTGTCGGCCGTCGCCGCCGCGCCGGGGTCGATGGCGATGACCGAGTCCGACGGCGATGGCGGATCGGGCGCGAGCGAGACGCTGTCGGCGGGCTCGTCGGCAGCCTCGTCGGCGGGCTCGGTGTCGGCATCGGGCGCGCCGTCGCTGTCCTCTTCCCTGTCGGCGTCGTTCGCGCTGGCGCCGACCGCCACGCTCGTGTCGACGGCCGCGCCTGCCGGCGGTGGGGCGGTGGCGACCTATCCGCCGGCGAGCCCCGACCTGAGCCGCCCGGGGACCGTCGTCGGCACGCGGCGCTACATGGCGCCCGAGCGGCTCTCCGGCCAGCCCGCGACGCGGCGCAGCGACATCTATTCGCTCGGCTGCCTGCTCCACGAGCTGTGCTGGGGCACGTTGCCCGCCGAGCCGCCGCCGGTGTCGAGCGCGCGGGTGGCGCCCGAGCTGCTGGCGATCCTCGAGCGCTGCCTTGCGCCCGACCCGGCGGATCGTTTCGCGTCGGTCGACGCCGTGCTCGAGGCGCTCGAGGCCCTGGCCGACGATACGTCGGCGTCGGGCGAGGCGCCGGCGGGTAATCCGTACCGCGGGCTCGAGGCGTTCGACGCGGCGCATCGGGCCGTGTTCCTCGGGCGCTCGTCCGAGGTCCTCGCGATCGTCGAGAAGCTGCGCGCCGATCGCGTGGTCGTGATCGCGGGCGACTCGGGCGTGGGCAAGTCGTCGCTGTGCAAGGCCGGCGTGCTGCCATGGATCGCCGAATCGGGGCTCCTGCCGGGCCGCGGCGCGATCGCGCTGGCGGTGGCGCCCGGGCGCGATCCCGCGGCGCAGCTCGCCGGTGCGATCGCGGGCTTGCTCGGCGAGGCGGCGCCGGACGTGCGCGAGCGGCTGGCCAGCGAGCCGGCCGAGGTGGCGCGCCAGATCGCCCGGGCCGCCGGCGACCGCACCGCCGTGCTGTTCGTCGATCAGATCGAGGAGCTGTTCACGCTCGCGCCCGACGGGGAAGCGGCGGCCACCGCGCGCACGCTGGCGGCGCTGGTGCGCGCCGGCAACCAGCTCCGCGTGCTCGCCACGGTGCGCGGCGATTTCCTCGCGCGGCTCGCCGGCCTGCCCGAGCTCGGCCCCGAGGTGGCGCGCGCGCCGTACCTGTTGCGCCCGCTCGGGCCCGACAAGCTGCGCGAGGTGATCGTGGGGCCGGCGCGGCGGACCGGCGTGTCGTTCGCGACCGAGACCGTCGACGAGCTGCTGCGCGCGGCGCTGTCGTCGGAGGGCTCGCTGCCGCTGCTGTCGTTCACGCTCGCCGAGCTGTGGGACGCGCGCGATGCGGCGACCGGCGGCATCCCGCCCGACGCGCTGGCGGGGCTCGGCGGCGTCGAGGGCGCGCTCGAGCGCCACGCCGACCGCGTGATCGGAGCCTTGTCCGGGGCGCACCGCGAGGCCGCGCGTCGCTTGCTCGTGCGGCTGGTCACCGGGCAGCGCACGCGGGCCGCGCTCGACAAGGGCGAGCTCGTGGGCTCGCCCGACGACGAGATCGCTCTCGAGGCCTTGATCGCCGGGCGGCTCGTCGTCGTGCGCGGCGGGGAGCGCGGCGCGGTCGTCGAGCTGGCGCACGAGGCGCTGATCACGCGCTGGTCGCAGCTGCGGCAATGGCTCGACGACGAGGCCGAGCACGCCCGGCTGCGCGAGCGGCTCGCGGCGGCGGCGGGCGACTGGGATCGCCTCGGCCGTCGAGGGGATGGCGTGTGGGGGCGCCGCCAGCTCGCCGGCGCAGCTGCGCTCGACGCTGGAGACCTGGGGCCGCGCGAGCAGGCGTTTCTGTCCGCATCGCGGACGGCCGCGCGCCGGAGCCGGCTGCTCGCGGTCGCGGTTCCCGTCGCGGTGGTCGGCTTGATCGGCCTCGCGATCGGCCTGTCGATCAGCGGCGCCCGCGCCCGCGCCCGCAGCGAGATCGCCGCCGCCGTCGACCGCAAGCTGGCCGAGGCGCGCGCGCACGCGACCGAGGCGCGCCGGCTCGACGTCGAGAGCGCGCAGCTCCACGCCGAGGCGCTGCGCCGCTTCGACCAGGCCAGTGGTCTGCTACCCCGGGGCGCCGGCGACGATCTCGAGCACAGCTGGGAGCAGGCGGAGGGCACGTGGGCGCGGGTGCTGTCCGTGAGCGACGCAGCGACGACCGCGTATGCCCGCGCGAGCTCGGCGTTCGAGGCGGCGCTGTTCATCGATCCGTCGCGCGCCGAGATCCGCGACGAGCTGGCGCATCTGCTCGCCGCCCGGCTCGCGCTCGCCGAGCGGCTGCACCAGCGCGCGGTGATCGGTGAGCTCGCCGAGCGCCTGGCGGGCCTGGTCGCCACCGGTGCGGCGCCCGCGCTGCGCACGGCGGACCAGACGCAGCTGACCGTGCACCGCACGCCGCCCGACGCCGGCGTGGCGATCGCGCGCTTCGAGCCCGACTCCCGCGGGCGCCTCGTGCTCGGCCCGCCCGCGCCGCTCGCCGCGGGGCCGCTCGCCCCCGGGTCGTATCTCTTGATCGGCCGCGCACCGGGGCGCGCGACCGTGCGGGTGCCCGTGCTCCTGCCGCGCGGCGGCCACGCCTCCGTGGAGGTCTCGCTGCCGCGCGAGGACGCGATCCCCCCGGGCTTCGTGCTCGTGCCCGCCGGTGAGTCGCTGATCGGCTCCGACGAGGAGAACATCCGGGTCGGCCTCGGCGTCTCGCCGCTCCACACCGTGCGCGTCGACAGCTTCCTGATCGGCCGCTTCGAGGTCGCGTTCGCCGACTACATCGCCTGGCTCGACACCCTGCCCGAGGCCGAACGCCGCCGGCGCAGCCCGAGCAGCCCGAGCTCGCCGGGCGCGATCGAGCTCCGGCGCGGCGCCGACGGGCGATGGACGCTGTCGATCCAGCCCACCACCGCGCGCTACGTCGCCGCCTGGGGCGAGCCGCTCCGCTATCCCGGCCGGATGCTGCGCGCGGTCGTCGAGTTCGTGCGCGCCCCTCGTCGCCGCTCGCTCGCCGTGCAGGACTGGCGGCGATTCCCGGTCACCGGCATCTCGTTCGAGGACGCCACCGCGTACGCCGCGTGGCTCGCCGGCACGCTCGCCGGCGCCCACGTCTGCCGCGAAGAGGAGTGGGAGCGCGCGGGCCGCGGCGCCGACGCGCGGATCTACACCGGCGGCCGCCAGCTCGCGCCGTCGGAGGCCAACTTCGATGTCACCTACGGTGCGCGCGATCCGGCGTTTGGCCCCGACGAGGTGGGCAGTCACCCGGAGTCGGCGAGCGTGTTCGGCGTCGAGGACCTGCAAGGCAATGCCGACGAGCTGGTCGCCAGCGGCCGCTGGGGCGAGGCCAACGCGCAGCGCGGCGGCTCGTGGTATCGCGAGGCGTTCCAGCAGCGGCTCGATAACCGCTTCCGAAGCGTGCCCACCACCCGCAGTGTCGAGACCGGATTCCGGGTGTGTGCGCCATTCGCATTCAAATAGTGGCATATCGATTGCTCTTCTCGATCGCTCTGTGAACTATCGGAGGTCGAGGTCATCATGAAGCGAGCAGTCCTCTTGGTGTGCTGTCTGCTCCCAGCGTGCCCCCCTGCCAATCCCCGCGCGGATCAAGATCCGGTATGTGTGAGCCCATGAGAGGCGCTCGGAATACAATGACTCGAATCGCCATCGCGCTGGTCGTGTGCCTTGCCGCGTGTCCGAAGCCGACGCCGCCGCCCGACACCGGCGGCACCGCCGGTACCTGCCGGACCACCGATACACCCGTGGGGTGCATTCACGTCACGACGCCGCCCGGCAGCACGCCGGGCATCGGCGGCCATCAGGGCGTGTACCTCGAGGGTGAGACTCTCGAGCACCTCCACTTCACCGGGCACGCGTTTCCGCCGGCGCCGGGGACCGTGCTCAAGGCCGTCGAATCGTGCGGCAAGGCGCTGCGCCCGGTCGTCACCGTGAGGTCGTGCAAGGCCATCCCCGAGCTTCCCGGTGCGCTGGGCGCCGTGACCTGCCAGGTCGATGTGAGCGACTTCCCTGGAATCTGCAAGTTCAAGCCGTTCAATGCGATCCTCGATCCGGACCCGGTGCATCACCGCGGCGTGACGATCGTGCGCGGCTACTGGGACGCGACGGCCGCCTGGCACGACGAGCCGGGCGTGGTGACCCTGTCGTGCGATGCCAGGAGCAATGCGCCCGACGTCCAGCAGTTCGAGGACTCCGACGGCGCGATCACCAAGTGCGTGCGCACCTTCCACCTCGATCCGCAGGCATTCAGCGATGCCTTCCAGGCCTGCGTTCGCATGGTGCGCGCCGACTACTGCGGCGATGGCACTCCGCACACGTTCCTCGGTACCGAGGTGGGTGTATCGACACCGCATGATCCGATGACCG
>DATIPJ010001035.1:0-4003 GCA_035472155.1 Kofleriaceae bacterium | reverse complement strand
TACGTGATCTACAGCGCGCACAAGCAGCGGCAGAACAAGGACTGGGACAGCGGGCCACCGATCGAGCCCGAGCGCGCGATCGAGCTGTCCGAGGTGCGGCGGCTCGACCCGGCGTTCTCGCAGGTGGTGTTCGAGGACTTCGCATTCCGGCTGTTCTCGACGGCGCACCGCGCACGCCACGCCGCGGAGGCCCTCGCGCAGGTCGCGCCCTACGTCTCGGAAGACGCGCGGGCTTCGCTCGCCGAGCGCGCGCCCGCCGGCCAGCCGGTGGAGCAGGTGATCGTCGGCGCGCTGCGGACCTATCACGTCGCGCTGCCCGAGGGCGCGGGCCGCGTGCGCGTGGGCATCGAGTACGAGGCCAACCTCGCGACCGCCGGGCACACCTCCTACTGCGTCGAGCGCTGGATGTTCGCCCGCGACGCCGGCGTGCAGAGCAAGCCCCCGGGGGCGGCGCGAACGTTTCCATGCCCCAACTGCGGCGCACCCTGGGAGGCGGCGCGCAGCGGCACGCAGGTGTGCGCGTCGTGCGGCCAGGCGGTCGACAACGGCCGCTTCGACTGGATCGTCGAGGAGGCCGAGCTGGTGTCGAGCGACGAGCGCCCGCCGACGCTGACCACGGAGGTCCCCGAGCGCGGCACGGACCTACCGACGTACCGCCAGCCCGATGTCGACGCGGCGTGGGTCCAGCTCACCCGGAGCGATCCGCAGGTGACCCAGCCTGCATTCGATGCGCGACTCGCGATGATCTACGACCAGCTCAACCAGGCGTGGTCGCGCAACGACCTGACGCCCGCCCGCGGCCTGGTGTCCGACGGCCTGTACGACTATCTGAGCTACTGGGTCGACGCCTACCGCCGCCAGGGCCTGCGCAATGTGTTGACCGAGATGCGGATCACCCACACGGCGCTCGCCCGCCTCGCGCGCGACCGCTACTACGACGCGGTCACGATCCGGATCTGGGCGACCGGCAAGGACTACGTGGTCCGCGAGCCCGGCGGCGAGCGCGTGCGCGGCTCCCGGCATCGCGACCGCGCCTACAGCGAATACTGGACGCTGATCCGCACCGCTGCGCGCAAGGGCACACCCGTGGCCGCGCCGGCATGCAGCAACTGCGGTGCTCCACTACAGATCACGCAATCGGGTGAATGCGAGCATTGTGGTGCTCATGTGACATCCGGCGAGTTCGACTGGGTGGTCTCGAAGATCGAGCAGGACGACAGCTATCGCGGGTAGCCGCAGTGGCGTCGGCACTCGGGCAAAACCGCACGCGCGCCTCGCGGTGGCCTCACAGGCGATCTGGCTGACGATGGCGATTCGGTCGCTACCGTATGATCATGTCGATCGACAACGTCCTCGCCGGAGTCGCGGTCACCAGCCTCGAAGAAGCGATTCGCTGGTACGCGCGGGTGCTCGGCGCTGCACCGCGCCGGCCGATGCCCGAGCTCGCAGAGTGGAAGCTGCCCGGCGGCGGCGCGCTGCAGGTGTTCGAGGACAAGGAGCGCGCGGGGCGCTCGTCGGTCACGTTCGTGGTCGATAGCGTGGACGACCAGATCGCGCAGCTGACGGCCTCTGGCATCGCGATCGTGCGCACAACGAACCACGAGATGGCCAAGACAGCTACGGTGAGTGATCCCGACCGCAATCAAGTCGTGTTCGCGCAGGCGATTGGCGATGCACTCGTGCGCTAGACGCCGCTGAACGCAGATCGGGCTCCGCGGATCGAGGCTGCCGAGGTAAAATAGCGGCGATGTTGAAATGGGAAGATGTCACGCGACTCGCGATCCGACTCAACGGCGTGCCGGTGCTTGGATGTCGACCCGGAAGCCCCGCCGCAGTGGCCGGCGTGCAGTACGGCGACATCCTCATGGCAGTCAACAACATGCCAACGCCGGACTGGGCCGCGTACATCGAGGCGCGTGCGCTCAACCGCGCGCGGATGCGCGTCGAGGTATTTCGCGGCGGCGAGACCCTCGTGTTCGAGCTCGCGCTGGCCGCGCCGGGCGAGCCGATCGATCCGATCAAGCTGCTCGACGAGCTGATCGAGGGCAATGTACTGCCGCTCATGTCTGGCGCGCCGCGGCGCGAGTCCGAGCCGAGCTAGCCTCGGTTGACGCACCGCACGGTCGCGAACGCGCGTCACGCTCAGCCCACCTCCTCGCGGTAGCGCTTGAGCTTCTGATAGAGCGTGCTGCGCGACACGCCGAGCCGGACCGCGGCGCGGTCGACGTTGCCGGCCTCGAGCCGCACGACGTGCTCGATGTGCCGGCGCTCGACCTCCTCGAGCGTCATGACCTCGGCTTCGCCGTCGGGCAGCGCCTCGAAGCGCAGGTCGGCCGCGGTGATCTGCGAGGCGCTGCCCGAGATCAGCCGCGCGCGCTCGAACACGTTGCGCATCTCGCGCAGGTTGCCGGGCCACGAGTAGGCCTGCATCGCGCGCATCGCGTCGGGCGCGATCTCGGTGCTGCCGCTGCCATCGAGATAGTCGAGGACATGGCGCGCGAGCGCCGGAATGTCCTCGGGCCGCCGCCGCACGGGCGGGATGACCAGGTGGATCGTGTTGATCCGGAAGTAGAGATCGGTGCGAAAGCTGCCGTCGCGCGCCATGCGGCGCAGGTCGCGGTTGGTCGCGGTGATGAGTCGGACGTCGACGTTGTGTCCGCGCACGTCGCCGATCCGGCGGAACCGCTTCTCCTCGACGACCTTGAGGATCCGCGGCTGGAGCGCGAGATCGATCTCGCCGATCTCGTCGAGGAACGCGGTGCCGCGGTGGGCGACCTCGAGCAGGCCGAGCTTGCTGGTCGCGGCGCCGGTGAACGAGCCGCGCTCGTGGCCGAACAGCTCGCTCTCGAGCAGGTCGCGCGACAGCCCCGCGCAGTTGATATCGACGAATGGCTCCTCGGCCCGCGGTCCGTGCTCGTGAAACCAGCGCGCGAGCACGCCCTTGCCGGTGCCGGTCTCGCCTTCGATCAGCACCGGGGTGTGGCTGTCGAGCACCTGGTGGGCCTGCGCGAACAGTTCGCGGATCGCGAGGCTGTCGCCGATGAACGGGTCGAGGTAGCTGCGCTGCTCGCGAGCGGTGCGCGCGAGCTCGCGCCGGCGATCGCGCAGGTTGTCGAGCACGCGCTGCACCACGGCGAACAGCGCGGCGGGGTGGATCGGCTTGGTCAGGCAGTTCTCGGCGCCGAACTTCATCGCCTGCACCGCAAGGTCGACCGATGCGTGGCCAGTCAGCATCAGGATCGGGACGCGCTCGTCGATGCCATGCAGCGTCTTGATCAGTGCGAGGCCATCGCCATCAGGCAACTGCTGATCGACGATCGCGAGATCCGGCGCGTGCTGGCGAAACCGCGCCTCGGCGGCATGCACGGTCTCGGCCTCGAACGCGACCATACCGCGCGTGCGGAGGAAGCTCACGACTCCCGCTCGCAGGCTCGCATCGTCGTCGACGATGAGAATAGAGTTCCCCCCCGCCGACACTGAGGATCAACCTACTCACGCGGCGCGAACCGGTCAACGATTGCAGCCGACGGGATGGATTAATTTACCCAGCGACGGCACGGAGGAAATTTTCAGCAGGCTATGAAACCTGCCTTTCCGTCGATGGTATTCGCGTGGGGTACAGAGACAGCTAGCGTGCGACCCGCTGTTGATGCAGCGCGCCGCGCGGCACGATGCGGCGCCGCGTCGGGCGGCATTGTAGGGCCGTCCTGACGTGCAGGGTTTGCACTCTGCTCCGTCGGGAAACTTCGCAGTCGAAGACTGCCTGTCCGATTTCCGGACAAATAGTCTGCACTCCCGGACTGATGATCTCGTGTCGCGCACGCAAGTCGACGACAACAATCACCGGCGATCGTGGCGTGGGGTTTGCCTGGGGTAACGACCCGAGGGAATGGAATGCCGCACGCGATCGACAATCGGCTGCGATTGGACGACATCGGCGCACCACTGGCGGTGCTCGACGACAGCGCATGCTTGCTCGACGCGACGCCGTCGGCGGCCGCGC
>DATIPJ010001034.1:0-3031 GCA_035472155.1 Kofleriaceae bacterium | reverse complement strand
GCCTGAGCGCGGCCGCACGTGGCGAACGCCATCGCCGCTGCGACGAGCGCAGCGAATAGCGGACCGAGGCGTGCTCCCGCCCGGTGATCAGCCCACGCGCTGCCGTTCGTATCCACGCCACTTTGGAATCGAGACATTGCGCTCGGTTCTGTAGCCGATTGTCGGCGGCGGGGGCGGCTGCCCGGGAATCTCATCAACGCGTGTAACGACGCCCGGGCGCGTCTTGAGGCCAATCGTCCGTCGGCTGGCGTCGCGTGCGCGCCACTGGTTTGGGGTGGATGGCACTGCGAGCGACGCGATGTGGCTCGAGTTTGCAGCTTGGCTGCTCGATCGACCTTCACGGCCACCAATCGCTCCAGGTTACGCCTTGTCACTCGCCAGGGGGATGGGGCCACGTCTCGCCAGGACCATGGGGCCAGGTGACGGGCATCGAGGACCTGGGCGATCTGATGCCACAGATCGGGGCTTCAAGTCGAGCCCGGAGGCCCCGGTAGGGGCCGACGATCACGAGGTCATCGACGGCGGGCAGCGGCCTTGCTGCGCGGGTGGGCGGCGACCTTCTTCACCGGAGCCGAAGGCGGAGGAGGCAGCTTGTCGATGTTGGGCTTGAGCCGCGATCTGTAGGACTCGCCATCGACCACCAGATCGAAGGCGTTGTTCTTGAAACGATCGACGGCGCTCTGGGCCAGCAGCGCGTCGTCGAACGCGCCGATCCACTCGGCCGTGTCGCGGTTGCTGGTGATGACGGTGGAGAGGCGGGCGTTGCGCTCGACGAAGAGCTGATAGATGTCGCGGCTCTCCTCGCGGCTCATGGGCTCGAGCGCGAAGTCGTCGATGATGAGCACATCGACGGTGGCGAGCTCGGTCATGACGGCCTCGCGCGAGTTGTCCATCCGGCTCTGTTTCAGCAGCCGCAGGAGGGCGTCGGCGCGCAGCAGCCGCACGTTGAAGCCCGCGCGGCAGCAGAGATGGCCGATCGCGTTCGCCAGGAAGGTCTTGCCGACGCCGACGGGTCCGAGGACGACGACGTTCCGATGGTCCTCGACGAAGCGAAGCGAGACGAGCTCATTCATGACCCGCCGGTCGTACGTCACCTTCGCGGACTTGTCCCAGCGTTCGAGCACCATGTCGGGATCCAGACCGGCCACGTCGGCGCGACGGATCGACGCCGTGCTGTCCCGCCGCGAGATCTCGTCGACGAGGAGCATGAGCAGAAGGTCCTCGTAGGGCGTGTCCTCCTTCTCGGCGAGGGAGAATCGCTCGGCCAGCGTCGGTAGCAAGCCGCCGAGGCGCAGGCGTTTGAGTGCGGCCACCAGGTCAGGGCTGATCGACCGGGCGCTCATCGCTCACCTCCGTCCTGGACGTCGGCGGGTCTGCCGTCGGCGCGCGTGGCGAAGGCCGCGGCGTCGCGCGCAAAGCGCGCGGGCAGCGGGATCAGCCGACCGGTGGCGACAGCGGCGTCCTCGGTGCGCCGCGCGTCCTTCAGCATGCCCTCGATGCGCCGCACGTCGATGACGTCGAAGGCGAGCGCGCGGGCGCAAAGCGCGTTGACGCGATCCTGGCCGTAGCGCTGACAGAGGCGCAGCAGGCCGTAGCCCTGGCGCAGCTTGATCCACGGCACAGGCCCGCCGAGCAGTCGCTCGACGAAGGCGCCGACGTGCGCGCCCTGCTCGCGCGCGCTGCGGACGACAGCGTCCACGTCGCGCAGCGCCCACGGCGCCTTCCCCGGCGGGAAGTCCTTCGGATCCGTCGAGCGCTCGCCGGGGGCCTTGCGCGGATGCACCTTGATCAGCTCCGTGCCGAGGTACAGGCGCACCGACGAGCGATCGGCGCGCGCGTCGAGCGTCTTGCCGATGTAGCGCGTGGGCACCGAGTACAGCGCCTTGAGCACCTGCACGTGGTGGTCGGGATGCACCTTGGGATCGCACCAGCGCGGCACGTCGAATGCCGTCTCGGGTGGCGGCTGCATGTGCGGTCGCTCGTCGCGCTCGTACACCTCGCGCGGCACCTGCCTCGTCGTCCCGTGCACGCGCGCGCCGGCCACATCGCGGCACCACGCCTCGGCGTGCCGCCGGATTGCGACGAGGTCGGCGGTGAAGGTCTCGCCGGCGAAGCACCGCTCGCGCACGTACGGCACCTGATTCTCGACGCGCGCCTTGTCTTTCGGCGTCCTCGCGCGTGCCGTGTCTGCGAAGAGCTTGCGCGCCTCCGTGTAGTCGCGGAAGGCGCGATTCAGCGTCGGATCCGTCTTGCTGGCGCGGATCACCATCGACGACGCATTGTCCAAGATGATGTGCTTGGGCACGCCGCCGAGGAAGCGCCACGCGGCGTCCAGCCCCGCGCAAACGTCGTCCACCGTCTGCGTAAATGTCGGCCACACGTGCATGTACCGGCTCGACGACAGCGTCACGATCAGCGCCCACAGCCGCCGCCGCTTTCCGTCGCCGTCCGTCACTGTGCCCATCAGTCCGAAGTCGATCTGCGCTTCCTGTCCGGCGGGCGGATCGTCGAGGCGCACCGTCGGCGTCTGCTTCCGCCAGTCGAGCTCGCGGCTCGCGAATCGACGTAGCGTCGTGTACCCGACGGTGACGCCCTCGCGCGCCAGGAACTCGTGCACGCGAACGAGCCGCAACGGCGGCTGTCCCACCAGCCACGCCTCGATTTGCGCGCGCCGCGCCCCGAGCGCCAGCCACGCTTCCGACGGCGCCGGCAGCGGCCGCGTCTGAACACGCCGCCCGACAGCGCCCGCGACCTCGTCCGTCACCACCGCCTCCGCGCCCACGCCGCCCTCGACGGCCTGCGCCAGGTAGCGCCCAACCGTCTTGCGATCCAGGCCCGTCTCCCGCGCGATTCGCCGCGCGCTCTGCCCCGCCTGACGGCGGCGCAACACCTCTCGTACGTCTTGCATCGTGATCTCCCGAAAGCTCATGCGACCTCCCGGCAGCCGTCGCGTGGCTGCCTGGCGGTCTGTTTTGCCTTCGGTCCTCGATGCCCGGGTCAGCCGTCGCTCAGGTCACGGGTCGTGGCCCCA
>DATIPJ010001033.1:0-8065 GCA_035472155.1 Kofleriaceae bacterium | reverse complement strand
GCCTGTTCGTGACCAAGAGCATCGCGGGCCCATTCAACTTCGGGCTCGGCGCGCAGCTCGTGCCCTCGGCGCGCGAGGTCACGACGACGACCATGCTCGACGACGGTCAGATGGCCACAACTACGCGCGACCGCGCCGCATTCCAGGTGCTGGCGTTCGTCGGAATCGACGTGACGATCTTCCCGTTCTGATCGCGCGTGAGCGCGTGGACGGCGCGCTCACGAGGAGCGCTGCGCTTTGCTACGTAGATGTCACCGAGCGAGAATGACAACGATTTCAATAGCGATGCTCGACTTGTATGAACTTGCTGTGGCGTCTAACGCCAAAACAACTTGACCGGTCGGTAGGTCGCCCGTAGGGTGTCTTTGTGATGCAGCGGTTTGCGAACGAGTCGATCGAGGAGGCGCCGATGAGCGTCTCGTCGACGATCGCGCAGCTGGTGGCATCGAGCGTCGTAGTATCGAGCGCGCTAGGGCTAGCCATCATTGGCCTGCTGATTAGCCCTGGGTGCGGGCAGCCTACCTGAACTGACACGGTTCACGCGATCTGGCCCCGCACCCCTCCCGGGTAGCGGGGCTTTTTTGTTTTCCGACGAACAAGAAGCCACCATGAGAAGCGATTCGCTGAAGAACGGCCCCAGCCGCGCGCCCGCGCGCGCGATGCTGAAGGCCACCGGGCTGACCGACGCCGATCTCGAGCGGCCGCTGGTCGCCGTGGTCGGCACACACACCGACGTGATGCCGTGCAATCTGCACCTGCGCACGCTCGCCGAGGAGGTCAAGCGCGGCGTGCGCGCGGCCGGCGGGACACCGGTCGAGTTCACGACGATCGCGGTATCGGACGGCATCACGATGGGGACCGAGGGGATGCGCGCGTCGCTCGTGTCGCGCGAGGTGATCGCCGATTCGATCGAGCTGGTCGCGTTCGGGCACCTGGTCGATGGCGTGGTCGCGCTCGTCGGCTGCGACAAGACGTTGCCCGCGGCCGCGATGGCCCTCGCGCGCCTCGATCTGCCCGGGCTCGTGCTGTACGGCGGCCCGATCCAGCCCGGGCGGTTTCGCGGCAAGGACGTGACGATCATGGATGTGTTCGAGGCGGTGGGAGCGCATGCGCGCGGCGCGATGACCGATGCCGACCTGCGGACGCTCGAGGATCATGCGTGTCCGGGCGCAGGAGCGTGCGGCGGCCAGTTCACGGCGAACACGATGGCGACCGCGCTCGCGGTGCTCGGGCTGGCGGCGGTCGGCGCGGGCGACGTCCCGGCGACGGCGGCAGAGAAGGCGAAGGTCGCGCACGACGCGGGTGCCATGGTGATGCAGCTGGTGCGCGCGGGCGCCAATGCGCGGCAGTTCCTGACGGAGCGCTCGCTGCGCAATGCGATCGCATCGGTCGCGGCGACCGGCGGCTCGACGAACGGTGTGCTGCACCTGCTCGCGATCGCGCGCGAGGCCGGCGTGCCGCTGTCGATCGATGACTTCGACGCGATCTCGACGCGCACACCGGTGCTGACCGACCTCAAGCCCGGCGGGCGCTACACCGCGGCCGACATGCACGCGGCCGGCGGGGTTGCCGTGCTGCTGCAGCGGATGTTCGCGCTCGGGCTCATCGAGGATGCGCCGACGGTGAGCGGCAAGAGCCTGCGCGCCGAGGCCGAGGCCGCGCGCGAGCGCCCCGGGCAGGATGTCATCCGCGCGGCGAATGCGCCGGCGAAGGCGCGCGGCGGGTTCGCGATCCTGCGCGGCTCGCTGGCGCCCGATGGCTGCGTCGTGAAGCTGGCCGGGCACGATCGCGAGCTGCACGAGGGGCCCGCGCGCGTGTTCGAGCGCGAGGAGGATGCCTACGCGGCCGTGGCCAGCGGCCGCATCGCGCACGGCGACGTGGTGGTGATCCGCAACGAGGGTCCGCGCGGCGGGCCCGGGATGCGCGAGATGCTGCAGGTGACCGGTGCGCTGGTCGGCGCCGGGCTGGCCGATGACGTGGCGCTGGTCACCGACGGGCGGTTCAGCGGTGCCACGCACGGCTTCATGGTCGGCCACGTGTGCCCGGAGGCGGCCGACGGCGGGCCGATCGGCCGCGTGCGCGACGGCGACCGGATCCGGATCGACGTCGCGGCGCGCCGGCTCGACGTGCTGACGGATCTCGCGGGCCGCGAGGCGCCGCCGCGGCCGCCGCGCACGCTCATCGGCGTGATGCGCAAGTACGCAGCCTCGGTGGCGAGCGCGTCGGAGGGCGCGATCACCTCGGACATCACGGCGTGGAGGCGGTCATGACCGCGGCGAACGGCGACGGCAGTACGAGGCGCCTGACCGGCGCTGCGATCCTGTGGGAGGCGCTGTGCGCCGAGGGCGTGGATGTCGTGTTCGGATATCCCGGCGGCGCGATCATGCCCGCCTACGATGCGATGCTGGCGTACGGCGATCGCATCCGCCACGTGCTGGTCCGCCACGAGCAAGGCGCCGCGCACATGGCCGACGGCTATGCGCGCGCGTCGGGCAAGGTCGGCTGCGCGATCGCGACCAGCGGCCCCGGTGCGACCAACCTGGTCACCGGCATCGCGACCGCGATGATGGACTCGGTGCCGACGGTGTTCATCACCGGGCAGGTGTCGTCGGGGCTGCTCGGCAGCGACGCGTTCCAGGAGACCGACGTCACCGGCGTGACCTTGCCCGTCACCAAGCACAACTACCTGGTCACGCGCGTCGAGGAGATCGCGCCGACGATTCGCGAGGCGTTCTTCCTCGCGCGCAGCGGTCGCCCCGGGCCGGTGCTCGTCGACATCTGCAAGGACGCGCAGCAGGCGGTCGGCGCATGGAGCGCGCCCGTCGAGCCGCCGCGCCTGCCCGGCTACCGGCCGTCGTCGCACGCGCCCGACGAGCTGCTCAAGGAGGCCGCGCGACTGATCGACCACGCCGAGCGACCGCTCGTGCTCGCGGGTCACGGCATCGTCAAGGCCGACGCGGGCGAGCTGTTGCGCGCGTTCGTCGAGAAGGCGCACGTGCCGGTGGCGTCGACGCTGCTCGGGCTCGGCGGCTTCCCGGCGAGCCATCCGCTCGCGCTCGGCATGATGGGCATGCACGGTGAGGCGTGGGTCAACCACGCGATCCAGGAGGCCGACCTCCTGATCGCGCTCGGCATGCGGTTCGATGACCGCGTGACCGGGCGGCTCGCGACCTACGCGCCCCGCGCGCGCAAGATCCACGTCGAGATCGATCGCAGCGAGGTCAACAAGAACGTCAAGGTCGACGTCGCGCTGCTCGACGACGTCGGCCGCGTGCTCGGTGCGCTCCTCCCGCGGGTCGCCGCGCGCCGCCGCGACGCGTGGATCGGCCGCATCGATTCACTCAAGGGCGACAGCTCGGTGCGCGACATCCAGGGCCTGCCCGATCAGGGGCGCCTCTACGCGGCCCACGTGATCCACGACCTGTGGCGGCTCACCGAGGGCAAGGCGCTGGTCGTCACCGACGTCGGCCAGCACCAGATGTGGGAGGCGCAGTACTACAAGCACGATCACGCGCGCAAGCTGCTCACCTCGGGCGGCCTGGGCACGATGGGCTTCGCGCTGCCCGCGGCGATCGGCGCGCGCTTCGCGTGCCCCGACGACGACGTCTGGGTGATCGCCGGCGACGGCGGCTTCCAGATGACGGCGTGCGAGCTGTCGACCGCGGCGCAGGAGGGCATCAAGCTCAACGTCGCGATCATCAACAACGGCTATCTCGGGATGGTCCGCCAGTGGCAGCAGTTCTTCTACGGCGGCCGTTACGCGGCG
This sequence comes from Kofleriaceae bacterium, assembly GCA_035472155.1. GTDB lineage: Bacteria > Myxococcota_A > Polyangia > Haliangiales > Haliangiaceae > JABFXX01. The sequence continues at coordinate 4,299 of DATIPJ010001033.1, read as the reverse complement.
ACGCCGATGCGCTCGCCGGACTTCGTCAAGCTCGCCGAGGCGCACGGGCTGACCGGCATGCGCGTCACCCAGCGCTCGGAGGTCGAGGCCTGTGTTCGCGCGGCGCAAGCCACCGCGGGCACGGTGGTGATCGACTTCCGCGTCGAGCAAGAGGACTCGGTGTACCCGATGGTGCCGTCGGGCGCGGACCTCACCGAGATGATCCGCCGTCCTGAGCCACACAACCCGCTGATCGAGACTGCGGAGGATCCCTGATGATGACGAGGCCGACGACCGTTGCTACTCACACGTTCATCGCACACGTCGAGGACAAGCCCGGCGTGCTCAACCGGATCGCGTCGCTGTTCCGGCGCCGCGGCTTCAACATCGTGTCGCTCACCGTCGGGCGCACCGCCGAGCCCGGCGTGTCGCGGCTGACCCTGGTGATCGACGCCGACGAAGACACCGCGCGCCGCATCGAGGCCAACCTCTACAAGCTGGTCAACGTGCTCCTGGTCGAGGACGTGACGTCCGCGCCCTCGGTCGCGCGCGAGCTGGCGCTGATCAAGGTCCGCGCGAGCGCCGAGACCCGGCCGCGCGTGCTGCAGGTCTGCGAGGTGTTCGGCGCCCGCGTCATCGATCTCACAGCGCAGCTCGTCACCGTCGAGCTGACCGCCACCCATGACAAGATCGACGACCTGGTCGGCGTGCTCGCCGCCGATGGCGTCGTCGAGATGGTTCGCACCGGCGTGGTCGCGATGGCGCGCGGCGACCGTCCGGCGTTCTCCGAGCCGCGGGTGGCAGCACTGGCCGCCCACGCGCACGACCCCCGCGAGCTGGACTCGCATGAATCGCAAGGAGCTGCGTGATGCCCAGAATCTTCTACGACCACGATGCCGACCTCCGTCTGATCCAGCAAAAGAAAGTGGCCGTCATCGGCTACGGCTCGCAAGGCCACGCCCACGCGCTCAACCTGCGCGAGTCGGGCGTCGAGGTCCGCGTCGGGCTCGCACCGAGCTCGAAGCGGATCGCCACCGCACAGGCCGCCGGCGTCACGGTCGGCTCGTGCAGCGAGGTCGCCGCCTGGTGCGATGTCCTCATGATGCTCGCGCCCGACACCGCGCAGGCCGCGATCTGGCGCGATAGCGTCGGGCCGCAGTTCCGCGAGGGCAGCGGCAAGACGCTGATGTTCGCGCACGGCTTCAACATCCACTACGGCACCATCACGCCGCCGCCCGGCATCGATGTCGCGCTCATCGCGCCCAAGGCGCCCGGGCACCGCGTGCGCGAGACGTATCAGGAAGGCGGCGGCACGCCCGCGCTGCTCGCAGTGCAGCCGACATCGACCGCCGGCGCCCACGCGCTCGCGCTGTCGTACGCGGCGGCGCTGGGCTGCACGCGCGCCGGCGTGCTCGAGACCACCTTCGCCGAGGAGACCGAGACCGACCTGTTCGGCGAGCAAGCCGTGCTGTGCGGCGGCGTGTCGGCGCTCGTCAAGGCCGGCTTCGAGACGCTGGTGTCCGCGGGATATCAGCCCGAGGTCGCGTACTTCGAGTGTCTGCACGAGCTCAAGCTGATTGTCGATCTGATGTATCGCGGCGGGCTCAATTACATGCGGTATTCGGTATCGGATACTGCGGAGTGGGGAGACTACGTCGCAGGCAATCAGGTGATCGGCGCCGAGGCGCGCGCGGTCATGCAGCGCCTGCTCGGCGACATTCGCAGCGGCGCGTTCGCCAAGGCGTGGATCGCCGAGGTCGCCGCCGGCTCGCCGCGCTTCAAGGCCACGCGTCGCGCCGAGCAGGATCAGCCGATCGAGACGGTGGGCGCACGACTGCGCTCGATGATGCCGTTCCTCGACCCCGTGAACATCAAGCCCGGCGAATAACGAAAGACCGACGGAGACCGCCATGGAGAGTCACGGAATCGATAGCGACGTAACGAGCGACGGCTCGTATGTTCGGATCTTCGACACCACGCTGCGCGACGGCGAGCAGGCACCGGGCGCGACGATGTCGCACGCCGAGAAGCTCGAGGTCGCGCGCGCGCTGGCGCGGCTCGGCGTCGACGTGATCGAGGCCGGCTTTCCGGCGGCGTCGCCCGGCGACCTCGAAGCCGTGCGCGCGATCGCCCGAGAGGTCGGCTGTGCGCCTGTCGTCGATCGGGCGCTGCCGCCGATCATCTGCGGCCTGGCGCGCGCGACGCGGGTCGACATCGAGCGCGCGTGGGAAGCGGTCAAGCCGGCGCACCGCCCGCGCATCCACACGTTCCTCGCGACGAGCGACTTGCACCTCGAGCACAAGCTGCGCATGACGCGCGACCAGGTCCTGACGCGCGTGGCGCAGATGGTCGCGTACGCGCGCGAGAAGTGCGACGATGTCGAGTTCTCGCCCGAGGACGCGGGGCGCAGCGACCCGGCGTTCCTCCACGCGGTGCTCGCGGTCGCGATCGAGGCCGGCGCGACCACGCTCAACATCCCCGACACCGTCGGTTACACGCTGCCCGACGAGTTCGGCGCGATGATCGCCGGGATCCGCGCGAACGTCCCCGGCGTCGAGCGCACGATCATCTCCGTGCACTGCCACGACGACCTCGGGCTCGCGGTCGCGAACACGCTCGCCGGGCTGCGCGCCGGTGCGCGCCAGGCCGAGGTCGCGATCAACGGCATCGGCGAGCGCGCCGGTAACTGCTCGCTCGAGGAGGTCGTGATGGCGCTGCGCACGCGGCGGCCCACGCTCGGGCTCGCGACCGGCGTCGACGCCACGCAGCTGACGCGGATCTCGAAGCTGGTCTCGACGTGCACCGGCTTCCAGGTGCCGCCCAACAAGGCGATCGTCGGCAGCAACGCATTCGCGCACGAGTCGGGCATCCACCAGGACGGCATGCTCAAGCACCAGTCGACGTACGAGATCATGGCGCCCGAGGACGTGGGTGCGACCGGCACGCGGCTGGTACTCGGCAAGCACTCCGGGCGGCACGCGTTCGCCGAGCAGCTCGCGGCGCTCGGCCCGCGGCTCGACGGCGAGGCGCTCGATCGCGCGTTCGAGCGCTTCAAGGCGCTGGCCGATCACAAGAAGCACATCGGCGAGGCCGACCTGCTCGCGCTGGCGTCGAGCGAGCGCGCCGCGGCGCAGAACCACTTCGCGCTCGACGGCCTGCAGGTCGGCTGCGGCACGATGGGCATGCCGACGGCGACGGTGCGGCTGCGCGACCCGGGCGGCAACGTCTGTGTCCACGCCGCGGTCGGCACCGGCCCGGTCGACGCCGCGTTCAAGGCGATCGATCTCATCGTGGGCACGCGGGTGGCGCTGCTCGAGTACCAGGTCCACTCGGTGACCGAGGGCATCGACGCGCTCGGCCAGGTCAGCGTGCGCGTGCGCCCGGGCGAAGCGACGCGCCGGGTGTCGAGCCAGGGCAACGAGCGCGTGCCCGTCGTGCACGGCTATGGCGCCGACACCGACATCGTGGTCGCGAGCGCCAAGGCCTACCTCGCGGCCCTCAACCGCGTGCTCGACGACGCCGCCGCGATGGTGCCGCCGCCGCCCCCGCCGCGCCCGATGCGGGAGCTGCCGCTGTGAGCGGACCGAGCGTAGCCCGGGGCGACTCGCCGGAGGCGCAGTCGGCCCGGAACAGCGAAGCGAGGGACGCTCGGAACGAGATGACCGGACCCAGCACGCTGTTCGCCAAGCTCTGGGACGCGCACGTCGTGGCCACGCCCGACGATGCGCCCGCGGTCCTCTACATCGATCTGCACCTGGTCCACGAGGTCACCTCGCCGCAGGCGTTCGCCGGCCTTCGCGAGCGCAAGCTGGTCGTCCGGCGGCCGGACCGAACGGTCGCGACGATGGACCACTCGACGCCGACGCGCGGCGGGCTCGCGCTGGCCGACGATCAGGCGCGCGCACAGCTGCGCCGGCTCGAGACCAACTGCGCCGAGCACGGCATCGCACTGCACGTGCTGGGCTCGGCCGGGCACGGCATCGTGCACGTGATCGGCCCCGAGCAGGGTCTGACCCAGCCCGGGATGACGATCGTGTGCGGCGACTCGCACACCTCCACGCACGGCGCGTTCGGCGCGCTCGCGTTCGGCATCGGCACGAGCGAGGTCGAGCACGTGCTCGCCACGCAGTGCCTCCTGCAGCGCCGGCCGCGCACGCTGCGCGTCACGTTCGACGGCCTGCCGCCGCCGGGCGTGTCTGCCAAGGATCTGATCCTCGCGATGATCGCGCGGATCGGAATCGGCGGTGCGACCGGCCACGTCATCGAGTACGCGGGCGAGGCGATCCGCGCGCTCGACATGGACGGCCGCATGACCGTCTG
>DATIPJ010001032.1:0-4070 GCA_035472155.1 Kofleriaceae bacterium | reverse complement strand
CGGACTCGAACCGCGCGCCCTTCGCGCGGGCCGGGCCAACCACGGCCTCGCGCGCGCCATCGACCGCCAGCGAGCGCAGCAGGTACAGCGAGCGCGCCAGCTCGGTGCCCAGCGCCGGCACCTCGGCGACCCGTGCGAGGTACCCGGGCGCACACCGTCAGGCCGGCTCGGTCACACCGCGACCGGCAGCACGCGGCGCCGGACCAGCTTGATCGACAGCAGGCGGTACAGCATCTTCGACACCTCGAACGAGCCCATCCGCGACTTGCGGATGATCTCCTTGACGGTGTTCTTGCCGTTGACCAGCTCGAGCACGGCGAGCTCGTCGCGCGTCAGCCGCCCACGGCCCATCTGCGCCACCGAGTCCTCGTTGCGCAGGAACACGGCGTCGAAGTTGTCGATCGCGCGCTCGATCAGATGCCACTCGTCGACGCGGCGATAGCCCTCCATCAGGACCGCCTCGACGTCGAGCCCGAGCGCGGCGTCGATCACGTTGGGCGGCAGCTCGGCGCCCGCGGCGAACCGGAACCGCCCGTGGCGCCAGCGCAGGATCTCGTAGATGAGCTCGCTCGACTGCCGCGTCATGCAGTTCTTGAGCTCGGCCTCGGTGACAAAGCCCGCCTTGACCAGCTGCTGGCCGATCAGCTTGGGGTTGGTCGCGCGCTGCTCGAGGAACGCCTCGAAGTCTCCGCGCTGCATCAGCTCGGCGTCGAGCACGAAGCGCCCGAGGAAGAACTCGTCGGGCACGCCGTCGGCGATCGCCTGGTCGACGCGGCCGCGCCGGAAGAAGATGTCGACGCGCGCGCCCGAGCGCTCGACGGTGAGCACGCCCGACTGCTCCTGGACATCGAGCAGGTGCAGCACCTCGGCCAGCGGCACCACGCGCAGATCGCCGCGCAGCCCCGGCGTGGCCTCGCCGAGCAGCCCCAGATCGATCGCGCCCAGCATGCGCGACAGCGCGGCGTCGTCGAGCGCGGCGCGCGCGGTCGCGGCGATCGCGGCGGCGTCGGTCGCGACGCGCGCATCGGGGTCCGGGGTGGTGGAGGCGAGCGCAACCAGCTCTGCAACCCGCGCGCCGACGGCATCGACGATCGCTGTCCGCAGCTGGGCGAGTGCGGCGCTGCGCGCCGAGGCACGGTCAGCGTCGTCGGTCGCCGCGAGGTCCTCGCCGGTGACCAGCGAGGGGTGCGAATCCTCGGTGCTGCCCGCTGAACCGTACTTGCCGACGGTGTGTTGCACGACCGCCGTGATCGCGTCGGGCGAGAACGGCTTGGTGATGTAGTCGACGATGCCCATCACCTTGACGAAGCGCTCGCCGACCTGATCGCCCTTCGCACTCATCAAGACCACTGGAATATCGCGGAGCTTGGGGTCGGCCGTGAGCTCGCGACAGAACTGGTACCCGTTCATCTTGGGCATCACGAAGTCGAGCAAGATCACATCGGGCCGCTCGGCGCGGACCGCCGCGAGCCCAGCCTCGCCGTCGGGCGCGGTCTGAACGTGATATCCGGCTTTGGTCAAGACGAGCTGCACCACCTTGGTGATGGTGGGGCTGTCATCGATCACGAGGACCCGCTCGCCGGCCATGTCGGTGAATCCCTCACTCCGCGGGACATCGCGGCGACGTCAGCATCCTATGTTGTCTCACGGGGGGCAGCAATCGAGGCGCTTTGGGAATTGGTTGCTGTTCGGTCAACCATGGTAGCCTCACGTGGCGTGCCGCTCCTCGAGGGAGACCTGGAGCATTACCCCAGGAAATTCGGCAAGTATCACTTGCTGGGACCCCTGGCGCAGGGTGGTATGGGCGCGCTCTACCTCGCCGTGGGCGGCGATCGCGGGCTCGAGCGCTTGATGGTCATCAAGACCGTCTTGCCGCACCTCGCAGACGCAGAATACGTCGCGCGATTTCGCGATGAGGCCAAGGTCGTCATCAAGCTGTCCCACGGAAATCTGATACCAGTCTTCGATGCCGGATTGGTGGGTGGGGAGCTGTTCCTTGCGATGGATTTTGTCGAGGGCCGTGACCTTCGCGCGGTGTGGAACCGGTGCGCGAAGAAGCAGGTCGCGTTTCCGATCGACGTCGCGGTGTACATCGTCAAGGAGCTGTGTCGCGGGCTGGCCTACGCACACGCGTTCCCCGACCTGCATCTGGTGCACCGCGATATCTCACCGCCCAACGTGCTGGTGTCGTACTCGGGTGAGGTCAAGCTGACCGATTTCGGGCTGGCGTCGTCGACGCTCAAGCTCGAGAAGACGGCGCCGGGCATCATTTACGGCAAGGTCGCGTACATGTCGCCCGAGCAGGCGCGTGGCGAGAAGCTCGACGGGCGCAGCGACATGTATGCCGCCGCGATCGTGCTGTGGGAGCTGCTCACCGGCCGGCAGCTGTTCCCGCCCGGCAAGGACCAGCCGCAGGATCTGCTCGCGCGCGCCAAGAACCCCGAGCCGATGCGGCCGAGCAAGCGCGCGCCGCGCGTGCCGGTGGAGCTCGACGAGATCTGCCTGCGCGCCCTCGCGCCTTCGCGCGACGACCGCTACCCCGACTGCGACGCGATGCGCATGGCGCTGCAGGGCTGGCTCGCGCAGAACGCGCCGACCACCGACGGTACGCGGATGTCGGCATTCCTGTTCGAGCTGTTCGCCGAGGACATCCAGCGCGACCGCACCGAGCGCAACGACATGCTCGCCCGCGTCCGCACGCGCGCGCTGACCCTGCCGCCGACCGACGAGCTTCGCAGGATCGTCGAGAACGGCAGCGTGGGCACGGCGGCGGCGACCGCCACCGAGCTCGCCGATGGCTCCGCCGTCATCCATGATGCGCCGGTCCGCAAGCCGGGCTCGGTCGGGCGGCGCGCGGCCGACCGCCAGGGCGAGATCAGCGACCGCCGCCAGGCGCCCGACCGCCGCAACATCGGCACCCGTCCGTCCACCGCCGAGCACTCGGCCGGCTCGACGGCGCTCGCCAAGCGGCTGCAGGAGCACGAGGATGAGGCCGAGCCCGACCTGATCGGGTCGGAGGTCGACGGCCGCTATCGCGTGCTCGAGCTGATCGGCGAGGGCGGCATGGGCAAGGTCTACCTCGCCGAGCACGTCGAGATCGGCAAGCGCGTCGCGCTCAAGGTCCTGCACCCGAGCTACTCGCGCATGCCCGATCTGGTCGAGCGGTTTCGCCGCGAGGCGCGCGCGGCCTCGAAGATCGGCCATCCCAACATCGTCGACGTCACCGACTCGGGGACCACGGCCGACGGCAGCGTGTACTTCGTGATGGAGTACCTCGAGGGCCTCGAGCTGGGCAGCGTGATCGAGCGCGAAGGCGCCCTCGATGTCGCCCGCGCGCTCAGGATCACCGGCCAGATCTGCCGCGCGCTCGCCGCCGCCCACCGCGAGAGCATCATCCATCGCGACCTCAAGCCCGAGAACATCTTCCTCATCACGCGCGACGGCACCGCCGATGTGGTCAAGGTCCTCGATTTCGGCATCGCCAAGACCACCGAGGCCGAGGCCGCGCGCGAGCGCCGCCTGACCAGCCCGGGGATGGCGATGGGCACGCCCGAGTACATGTCGCCCGAGCAAGCCGCGGGGCGCGCCGCCGACGCGCGCTGCGACGTCTACGCGCTGGGCGCGATCATGTACGAGATGGTGACCGGCGTGCCTCCGTACTCCGGCGACAACTTCATGGAGATCCTGACCAAGAAGGCGACGGTCGATCCGGTGTCGCCGCTCGCGCTGCGCTCGACGATCCCCGAGACGGTCAGCGACCTGGTCATGCGCGCGATGGCGCGCAACCCCGACGATCGGCCGCCGTCGATGGAGGCGTTCGAGTACGAGATCACGAAGTGCCTCGCGGGTCGCGGCGCCGCGGTCGCGCAGATCCTCGGCATGACGACCGACCAGAACCTGGTCCAGCACATGAACCCGGGGCTCAGCGTGCGCATGTTCGATGGCGCCGTGGTCGGGCGCCCGTCGACGAGCTCGCCGTCGATCGTGCTGCCGCCGATGTATCCGTCGTCGCACGTGACGCCGTCGTCGAACCCGCAGATCCTGCCGCCTGGCCTGGCCGCATTCGGCGG